>JALHUQ010000101.1 GCA_022866645.1 Woeseiaceae bacterium
CAACATTCTTTTATTTCTACAAGCGTTCGCGACCGTTCCGGCAGTTTCTGGATCGCATGATGCTTAAGGCACCGATCATCGGCCCGATCCTGCAAAAAGCGGCGATTGCACGATACTCACGTACTCTTTCGACCATGTTCGCCGCCGGTGTACCGCTGGTCGAGGCGCTGCAGTCAGTTGCCGGCGCCACGGGTAATATTGTTTATGAAAACGGAGTGCTGGCCATGCGCGACGAGGTGGCTACCGGGCAGCGCCTGCAACAGGCAATGGAAAATACGGGACTGTTTCCCAATATGGTTATCCAGATGATCGCGGTGGGTGAAGAGTCGGGTTCTCTGGATGCAATGTCCGGCAAGGTCGCGGATTTCTACGAAGCCGATGTCGACGATGCTGTCGACAATCTGGCGAGCTTGCTCGAACCAATGATCATGGGGATCCTCGGTGTGCTTGTGGGCGGTCTCGTTGTCGCCATGTACCTGCCCATCTTCAAATTGGGTGCGGTTGTTTAAGAGACGCTGCGTTATTTGCAAAAAAGTGGCGTTCGGAGGACACTCCGGACGCCTTTTTTGTATGCGATCCATTGGCTTGACGGAGATACCCGATGCTTGAATTGATGAGCGAATCAGCCACTTTATTCATAGCGGTCGTATTCGCCTTCACCCTTCTGATCGGCAGTTTCCTGAACGTCGTTATTTATCGTTTGCCCATCATGATGGAACGTGAGTGGCGCGAGCAGGCGGATGAACTTTTGAATTCGCCTTCCGACCAGGACCTGCCAGAGGGTCGCTTCGACCTCGTCATGCCGCGTTCCCGGTGTCCCTCCTGTGGAACTTTGATTACAGCCTGGCAGAATATTCCGCTGATCAGCTACCTGTTCCTGAGGGGCCGTTGCGCGACCTGTAAGGTGCCAATCTCGATGCGTTATCCGGCGGTCGAGCTTTTGACGGCGCTACTGGCCGCGACCGTTGCCTGGCATTTCGGCGCCGGTTGGGAGGCGCTGATGGCCATTGTGCTGTCGATAACGCTGGTGGCGATCGCAATGATCGACGCCGATACACAATTAATTCCTGACTCAATCGTACTACCCCTGATGTGGCTCGGGCTCGCGATGAGCCTGTTCCATCCAATGCCGGGCGCGAATTCTCTTTTCATCAGCCCCAGAGACGCCATAGTTGGCGCCATGGCGGGTTATCTCACCTTGTGGAGTGTATTCTGGCTCTTCAAGATAGTGACTGGAAAAGACGGTATGGGCTACGGTGACTTCAAGCTGCTGGCCGCCCTCGGCGCGTGGCTGGGTTGGCAACAGCTACCAATGATAATCATGATGTCGGCGGTGGTCGGGGCCGCAATCAACATCGTCGCCATCGTTGCCCGAGGCAAGGACCGCAGCATTCCTATTCCGTTCGGCCCATACCTGGCCGCCGCTGGCTGGATCACGATGATCTGGGGTGAGACGATCAAGAACACCTACTTTGATCTGATGTTCTGAGTGACCGTAAACAGCACCAAACCGACGCTGCGAATCGGACTGACCGGCGGGATCGCCAGCGGCAAGACTACTGTCGCGAACATGTTCGTCGAGCTTGGCATACCTGTTATTGATACCGACGTCATCGCCCGCGAGCTTGTACGGCCTGGCGAACCAGCACTGAATGAAATCCGAAATCGATTCGGCAATGAGGTTATTGATGCTACTGGTCACCTCGACCGCCGCGCTCTTCGCGAAAGGGTTTTTGACACAGACATAGCCCGACGCGACCTCGAAGCAATTTTACATCCACGGATCGGTCGTGAAACTCAACGGCAAGCCGATACGCTTGGTGGCCCCTACCAATTAATTGTGGTGCCACTGCTGGTGGGATCGGATTTGCTGAGCTTCGTCGATCGCGTGCTTGTCGTCGACTGCGATCGGGAAATACAAATTCGTCGGCTCATCGCACGCGACGCCGAGTCATTGCCACAGGCCAATCGTATCCTGGCCGCGCAACCCAGCCGGGAAGACCGGCTTGCGATCGCAGACGATATCATTCACAACGACGGTGGGCTGGATCGATTGTCTGAGCAGGTTACGGCGTTGGATCGTAACTATCGGAGTCTTGCGAGCTCTCCAGCTCCGCTTGAACAGTAGACCGAAACGCCCTGATGTCGGCTTCGTTGACTCGAGATCTAAGCAACATCGATTTCTCTTCATTGGCCAAAAAGGACAATGCCAGATCCGAGAGACGCAGCGCTTCTACCTGATAGTTGCTTGACGCCATCAACGCAGCCATTGCCATTGCATGGCTTGCACCTGACCTCGCTTGCAGGGACTGCTCAAATGCCAAGAGTGCCTGTTGGGGCTCTCCCGAGTACACGAGGACATAGCCGATCAGAAACTTGATGTGGGAATAAGCCAGTGTCGTTGGATCCGCGTTTGCCGGGACGTCAAGCATCCTGGTAAACATAGGTTCCAGTGATTGGACGGAAATGGTCGGGCAATGGCCCTCTTTCACGACCCTGGCAAACTCGTTATGGGCTTTGAGCAGTCGCGAATCAAAAAAAATGGTCGATACCAGCTCGACAGATTTCTGCAATTCATCAACTTGCAGCCTGTTCATATTACAAAGAATGATCAGTCGATTGACCAGCAACAATGGATCGCTGGCCGGACTATTCTCGATCGCCCTTTCGATAACCTCCAGCGCCTCCTCATGCAGATTCGCGTTGAACAGAATATTCGCGTACTCAGCTTGTGCCCGCGCGGATGTTGGCGCCTTGTGGGCGGACGCTTCGACAATGCTCGCTTCGCTTTCCCAGACCGTCGCCGAATAGCGTGTAAAGCCGGCTAGCAACAACAGTAGACCGATAAGCACGCCAAAGAACACACGCCTACGAGCGTGTTGGTGAAGAACAACGATCAGTGGGACGAAGAGGAAGCACGCTGACAAATAGTTGCGATGCTCGAAATACAACTCGAGATTCAGCACCGTAGACTCAAGCAGGTGACCGCCATAGAAGAACAATGCCGCAAGCGCAAAGAGCGGCCATTTGCGGCGATAGAAAAAAGCCAATCCAATTGCGCAGGCGTGAAACGCGACGGCCACGAGGGTCGTAAACGGTGACAACAGTCCCGTCGATTTTACGAAGTGATCTTGATACACACCCGTCGTATAGAGCTTCGGAATGAACCAGTTTTGCAGATAATCGGCGAGAATTCGCGGTTCCGTCAGCAGTCGTTCGTATAGGCTGAAGTCTCTGGGCGCGACGACGTCAAAAAAGTCGGCCCTGAAGAACTGTTTGCCAAGGTACATTCCGATCACCAGGGTAGGCAGCAGGATAAACAGGCCGATCCAGTAGGGACTGATTGCGCCGAGACGCTCGCGCTGGCTGGCGATAACGGTAATTTCGATAACGCCAATCAGAACAGGTAGAAGGACTCCGTTCTCTTTGGACAGTATCGCAAGCAAGGTAAACAGTGACACCGACAGGCTCATCTGCACATAGGCCTTTCGCTGGTTTGTCAGCAGGAATGAGCGACCATGAAGAAAAACGATCAAGCCCGCCAGTATGAACAGGGTGGCCAACTGCGCCATTCGTTGTACGACGTAGAGCGTTGTGGAGACCAGAAACGGATGCAACACCCAGCAGGCAGCAGAGGCCAACGCCAGATAACGAGCATCGCGAGCCTCGAACTGCAACAGACACAAAATCTGCTTAATCAAAACGCCCAGCAGTGCACCGGTTATCAGATGGATG
>JALHUQ010000102.1 GCA_022866645.1 Woeseiaceae bacterium
AGGGTTGGAGTTTGGCCGCTTTCGCAATTAACCTGTACGTCGAGGAGAGGAACGCCTGGTTGTTCGATGTAGGACATGAAGGCGGCCTTGATTTCGGCTTTCCCTGAACCCTCGGCAAGAGATGCAATAAATTCCTCTGCATCAGCGACGCCATCAGCGTGGCGTTCGAGATGTAATCGGATGCCATCGCGGAATTCGTCTTCGCCCGTGTAACGCTCCAGCATGGCCAGCACACCGCCGCCTTTTTGATAGGTGATACCGTCAAAGGCATCTGTGATCTTATCGTTGTGGTCAACCGGCTCCCGAATTTGCCGCGCTGCGGCAAGTGAATCACCCGCCATCGCGCCCAGCGCATCTTTCAGAGTTTCACGGTCAAACTCGCCTTCCTGCCAGTAACGGTCTGACACTTTGAACATCATCCAGGATGCGAAAGACTCGTTGAGCCAGATATCGTTCCACCAATTCGGCGTGACCAGATCACCGAACCACATATGGGCCATTTCATGGGCATGCACAGCGGTATAGGTTCGGCGCTGGTCGAGTGGCGAATCATCGTCCATGAGCAGCAGGTATTCGTCGTAGGTAATCGCACCTGCATTTTCCATGGCGCCGCCGAAGCTTTCCGGCATGGCGATCAGATCGAGTTTCTCGTAGGGGTAGGGCGTGCCGAAGTAATCCTCCAGGATTGACAGCAAACCATCCGTATTTTGCAGTGCATAGTCCATTTTCTTGCCGAGGCCCCTGGCTGCAATACCGCGCAGCGCAAGCTCGTGCTTTCGCACTGCGTTCGGAGGCAGCATGCCGTAGTCGACAACGTCGTATGGACCGACGGCGAATTCGAGCAGATACGTTGGCAGTGGCCGGGTCTTTTGGAAGATATGTCGTACGGTTCCGTTATCCAGCGTCTCCGCCGATATCTCCGGTGTCGCCGTAATGACGACATCGCCATCGCGCGCGACGACGGCCAGTTCGAAAGGCACCTTGAATCCCGGTTCGTCGAAGCCCGGAAATACCTGCCGCGCAGCGATGGGCTCGAATTGCGTCAGGGCATAGTGATCACCGGAGCGCTCGACTTTGAACAATGCGTTGGCCACCAAATTGAAGGCAGCGCTGTAGCTAAAATGAAGCTTGGCGGGGCCGGCCGCGACTTCGCGCGACAGGGTTATCAATGCAACTCCCGAATCAAGCCGCTCTTCATAACTTGCGTCGACGCGATCGCCCCGGCTGTCGGTCAGGTATACCTCGGTGACGCTGAGGTTCTTACCGTGCAGCCAGATGTGGTCCTGCGGACGGGTGAGTGTGATGTCGATAACGACCACACCGGAAAATCGTTCTTGTGAGGGATCAATGGAGAGCTCGACACTGTACTGCGTCGGCGCGACTGAATCGCCAAGCTGCCCTTTGGGTGGCTCCGACGGGCTGACTACGGCAGTCCCGGTCGCCTTGTCGGCGCCACTATCGCTCGTATCGGAACAGGCTGAAAACAGGGTGATGGCGGTGGCGGCAAGTGCGAACCACCGCAGGGATTTTCTTGCTGACATTATTGGCCCCCGGGAGAAAATATTTGAATTGCCGGCGTCAATTCAAGGAGAGCTGCCCGGCACACTGTAGTTTGCGCTCTTTTTGATGCCGTAGAGCGGCCAATAGTTGTGATCGTATGAATTCAAGTGCATAAAAAGGCCCGGCATATGCCGGGCCCCATATCTCAGAAAACCAAA
>JALHUQ010000103.1 GCA_022866645.1 Woeseiaceae bacterium
CGCCCTAGCGCAAGATTGGAAGATGGATCTCCGCGAGCATGCAGCGAACGCTTCCGCCGGCTGAATCTTCGATAGTGTTGATCGCCGCATGCACAACTCTGCCGTTGGAGTGCAAAACCTCACGTTGATTTGCGTCCAACGACTCCCAGGCTCGAGTCGACATAGCAACGACCCGTTCGCCGTCACTATTCCGAAGTTCCAGCATATTTCCCGCAAACGCATCGAGCTGATCGTAACCAAGACTCACAACCTCATGGCCAGTGTCACGCAGGCTGGCCAGCACCGCGACTCGCTGATTGTCATGCGCAATCGCTTCCGCGCAGATCACTGCAAGCGCCTCACCCACGTTCATGAGGACATTGGTGTGATAGATAGGAATGCCGTCGCGATCAACCGCGTCGAAGGAAACCACGTCGTAGTCCATACGTTGTGCAAAATCTCCGAGTGGCCCGAGTTGCGTGCGCGACGAGAGACACGCATACGCAATCCGGTTGCTGCGATCAAGAACCATACTTCCGGTGCCCTCGAGATAGTGCCCGGCGTTCTCGTGCTCGCTGAGATCCACGATATCTCTTACCTGAAAATTATACTCGTTAGACAGACTTTCGATGATGTCGGCGCGGCGCTCTGTTCTCCGATTGATCGCTTCCATCGGGTACAGAACGATTCGACCGTCGCTGTGAAAACTCACCCAGTTGTTCGGAAAAATCGAATCCGGCGTATGCGGCTCTGGTGTGTCCTCAATCACGACCACGTTAATGCGCGCTAGTCGCAGCGCGTCAACCAGTCCATCAAACTCGCGAACAGCCGCTAGCTGTTGTTCGGAAGGGGTCGCAGTAGTGCGTCCCTGGAAGAGATTTGATGCGGCGGTCAACGGGTTGCTTTCAAACCGAGCCGGCCGAATCATCAGGACGGCGGAGGCAAGTTGTGATTCTGGCGCGGACATCGTGCATTATATGGCCGTGATGCAACGATTTCGCAATGCTCTATTGAACCCGGCCTGGGTCTGCTTCCTCTGGGTCGGCATGACGATCGGCATATCTATGATCGCCACGCCGGTTCGATTTACAGCGCAAACCATTACGCGCCCGATAGCACTGGATGTTGGTCGCGTCGTTTTCGCCGCCCTGAACAAAGCTGAGCTGGCCGCGCTGGTTTTGCTGCTCATTGTCGTCCGAGCGTCTGGACAAGCGGCGAAATACTGGGCGTATTGCGGAGTTCTCGCGCTAATCATAATCGCGCAATCGGTGTGGCTGACTCCGGAATTGGCCGAACGCACACAGATGATCATCAACGGTGTTGAACCGCCCAAATCCTATGCGCACGCAATCTATTCGTCGCTTGAATTGATCAAAATAGGTTTGTTGTTCTTCGTGGGCTTCTCTTCCCTGGAGAGCCGAGGATCAGGCAGCCGCGCTGGGTCGGCTTGAAACTGCCTCGTACCAACGTCGGGCATTGACGACGTCATCCGGCAACGACATTTTGATTCGGGCAGCGAAGTCCACAGCAACCATTGCGGAAATGTCGGCGATTGAGTATCTGTCCCCGGCGACGAATTCGTTATTTTCCAACTGTCCGTCCAATTTATGGAAAAACTGTTCGACCCGGTCTCGCCCGCGTTCTGCAAGTTCAGGAATTTGCGGGTACGAAACGGGGCCGGTTGTCGCACGGTTCTTTAGCCCCTTGGCGGAATTTCGAAAGGCGTCGGCGACAGCCATCAGACCTTGTTGTTCGACTTTGCCATTCCACATCAGGATCTGGGCACGCTCTTTGTCGCTGGCACCGAGCAATGCCGGCTCCGGATGTTGTGCCTCCAGGTAGTAGCAAATCGCCAGAATTTCGCTGAGGTAACTGCCGTCGTCCAGTTCGAGTGCTGGCACCACGCAGTCCGGGTTAATAGCCTTGTACGCATCGCTGAATTGCTCACCGTTAGCCAGATCGATTTGTACCGTCTCACAAACGATGCCTTTCTCGGCCATGAATATTCGAACTCGTCTGGGGCTAGGCGCGGTTTTGCAATCATAAAACTTCAAATCACTGATCCTTGGCGTTTGCAGCATCAAACACGGTCTTTGAGTTCTGACCAAACATCACTGACCGTGCTGCATCACTCTGCCTTTCGTCTCGTTTCCAGTCATTACCAAGATTAACGCCTTTGCGAACTGCCGGTCGCAGCTTTATCGCGTCAAACCAACGCCGAAGATTCTTGAATCCGTCGAGACTATTGCCCAAGCGCTTGTACGGCAATACCCATGGGAAACTGGCGATGTCAGCAATCGAGTAATCGCCCGCCAGGAATTCCCGGTCGCGCAATCGCACATCCATAACGGCGAGCAAACGATCATATTCATCGAAGTATCGCTTGTGCGCGTAAGGCACATTTTCGCGCGTGTAATTGACAAAATGGCTGAGTTGTCCCGCCATGGGCCCCAGTCCCCCAGCCTGCCAAAACAACCACTGCAGCACTTCGAATCGCGCGGCCTGAGTCTTCGGCAGCAACATGCCCGCTTTTTCGGCAAGGTAGATGAGAATAGCGCCACCTTCGAACACGGATACTGCGTTGTCGTGATCGATAATCGCAGGAATGCGATTGTTGGGGGCGATTTTTAGAAACTCGGGCGCGAATTGATCGCCGTCGCCAATACTAACGGGAATAGCATTGTAAGGCAGACCACACTCTTCGAGCATGATCGAAATTTTGTGGCCATTCGGTGTCGGCCAGTAGTAAAGATCAATCATGTCTTGCAGTATAAGGTGATCCATCACATCAGGATACCGGCACGGCTCATATGCAAACTGAACCATTTGAACTACCAAGCTCCAATCAACATACGATCCGTGGCACACATTGGCGACCCGAAGGGCCGGTTTGTGGTGTTATCCAGATTTTTCACGGGCTGGGTGAACACCATGCCCGTTACTCGCGGTTCGCCGCCCTCGCGAACGCGCGAGGACTCTCCGTCATTGCGCATGATCATCGCGGTCATGGCGCCTTCGCCGAAGAACTCGGACATTTTTCGGATGACGGTGGATGGCAGCTATTGATCGACGACGGACTGCGGGTCAACGATATGATCGGCGACGAGTACGCGGGGCTTCCAGTCGTGTTGCTTGGTCACAGCATGGGCTCCTACCTTGCACAGAGTTTTTCGCTGGCCCACGAATACCGGCTGACAGCACTCATATTGTCTGGGTCGACATGGCCGAGAAAGGCGCAGGTAATGCCCGGCCTGCTGCTTGCCCGCATCGAAGCCTGGCGCATCGGAATTCGTGGCAAGAGCGCTTTGCTCGACAAGCTGGGGTTTGGCAACTTCAATAAATCGTTTGTCCCATCCCGAACCGATTTCGACTGGTTATCGCGCGACGAGGCGGAGGTCGACGCGTACATTGCCGATCCGCTTTGCGGCGGCCCCTACACCTGTGGCCTTTGGCTCGACCTTTTGAGCGGATTGAGATCGATCGCCTCGGAGACGGCCTTGCGCCGAATACGAGCTGAACTCCCGATCATGTTGACGGGTGGCGCTGATGATCCCGTTGGCGGCGAACGCGGCATTACCGAACTCGCGATGCACTACGCGAAATCCGGGCACAACCACCTCACGGTCAAGATATATCCGCAAGGGCGCCACGAAATGTTCAACGAATCCAATCGCAATGAATTTTCTGCCGATGTTCTGGACTGGCTCGAGAATCAGCTACTCTTGGCGTCACCTAACGCGCGATAATAGAACAGCAATGTCCAATAGAACATCAACGCTCAAGTCCGAAAGCAAGATCTGGGAACTCGATCGCCGCCATCAATTGCACCCTTACCAGCACTTCGCGAGCTTCGATAAGGCCGGCTCGATGGTGATGAAGTCGGGGCAGGGTTGTTACCTTACGGACGAGTATGGCAAGCGCTATTTCGATGCTGTCGGCGGCATGTGGTGCACCAATATCGGTCTGGGCCGGGAAGAAATGGCTGATGCTATCGCACAGCAGGTTCGAGATCTGGCGTACGCAAATCCGTTCGTCGACATGACCAATGAACCGGCATCAAGGCTCGCCGCGAAGCTCGCCGAACTCGCACCAGGCGATCTTAATCACGTAATGTTTACCTGTAGCGGCTCCACAGCGAACGACCTCGCCTACCGTGTAATTCGCATGTATCAACACGCTCGCGGGACGCCGAAGAAGCATCACATATTGTCCAGAATCGACTCCTATCATGGTGCGACTTTCCTGGCCGCATCGATTGGTTGCAAACCCGATGACCGAATTTCGGAGTTCGATTTCATTACGGACTGGGTGCACCATCTGTCGAGCCCAAACCGATATCGCGCACCCGACCTTAATACGACTGACGAGGATTTCTGCGATTACCTCATCGAGGAAATGGAACAGAAAATTCTGGATGTTGGCCCTGAGAATATTGCTGCCTTTTACGCCGAACCGATTTTGGGCGTGGGCGGTGTGATCGTTCCGCCGGCCGACTACAACAGACGGACCTGGGACCTTTGCCAGAGATACGACATTCTTTACGTTGCCGATGAAGTCGTTACAGCGTTTGGGCGCCTCGGTTGCTGGTTTGTTTCAAAGGACCGGTTCGATGTGCAGCCGGACATTATTACTTGCGCCAAGGGTCTTTCATCCGGGTACTTACCGCTGGGCGCGGCGATAATTTCAGACAGAATTTACGAGGTCATGGCGAACGATGACGATCGCTTTTTCGCGGCCGGACTAACGTATTCGGGGCATCCGGTATCGTGCGCCGCAGCTCTAAAGAATATCGAAATTATGGAGCGCGAGAATCTGTTCGACAACGTGAACGAGGTCGGACCGTATTTCGAAAAACAATTACGGACGCTGCTCGACCTGCCGATTGTCGGCGATATTCGTGGCGAAAAGTTCATGATGTGCGTCGTTAACGTTCAAAACAAAGCAAGCAGAGAGTTTTTTCCTGCGGAGGTCAATATTGGTAAGCGAATTTCAGACCATGCTGAAAGTCTCGGCTTGCTCGTCCGGCCAATTGGCGATCTCAACATCATGTCACCACCACTGACAATGTCGAGGGAAGACGTGGACTTCATAGTAACAACTTTGCGTACCGCGATAGAGATGACAATGATTGGTCTCCGGTCCGAAGGCCTTTGGCGAGACTAGATGCCAGCCGAAGACGAAATCCGGTTTCTGGTTTGTAAGCGTCCCAAGCTCGACCTCGACGACGTTCGAGCTGTGGTCACTGAGCACTACGGTATCGAGGGTGAGTATCGCTCGCTACACGGCGAGCGCGATCAAAATTTCAGCATTTCTGTCGCGGGAGAAGATCGCTTTGTATTCAAGATTTCGAATTCGATAGAAACCCCGGAGGCGATCGATTTTCAACTGTCGGCGCTCGACCATATTGCATCGCATAATTCTGAGTTGCCCGTTCCTCGACCTGTTCCGAATAAACGAGGATCGAAGTTTTTTGGAGCTACCTTCGACAACGGGGAGCAGCACTTCGTTCGGATGCTGCAATTTATAAAGGGAATTCCAATGTCCGAGTTGGAGAGCCCAAGCACTGCTGCGACGAGACGCGATAGGGGCACATTGCTTGCCAACGTCGATCTTGCGCTGCGCGGCTTTTTCCACCCCGCCGCCGAACAGGACCATCCGTGGAATCTTGCAGCCGGCTCACGCCTGCTCCCTTTTACCCACCACATTGGCGATGTTGCGGGACGACACTTAGTCGAAGCCGTTCTTTCGAATGCCAAGTCATGCGTCGAACCCGCCCTTTTAAAGTTGCGGCGTCAGGTCATTCACCAGGATGGCCACAGTGGTAATATTCTGGTCGATCGAGAAGATCCGACACGAATAGCAGGTCTGATTGATTTTGGTGACATGCTCTACGGCACACTGGCCGCCGAGGTCGCAATTGCCAGCATTAACGCCCTGCCATCACCGCAAGCGTCGCTGGATGCAATTTGCGATGTCACCGCTGGATTCGACGGGACTCTGGCGTTAACCGAGGACGAGATCGACCTGGTCTTCGATCTAATGTGTATTCGACACGCCATGATTGCGACGGTTGTTTCAACCCGTATCGTCTGTGGCCGCAGCGAGCCCAAGCTTTCCGCGGCCGTGACCCACCACATCGAACGACTGGCCGACCTGAACAACCTGGGCCGCGCGCAGACGATAGCAGCGCTGAGAAAAGCATGTCGATTTCCGGCTCGCTGCCCAAACTCGCCTGCAGAGGCTGAGAGCGATGCTGCAGAGGCGGCACTGGTTGCTACGCGGCACGAAGTCCTTGGGCGTTACACCAAACATTTCTACGCCAAACCTCTGCATTTCGAGCGTGCCTCTGGCGTTTATCTTTTTGACATGGACGGGCGGCGTTATCTGGACTTCTATAATAACGTTGTGCAGGTCGGGCATTGCAATCCACACGTGGTGAAAGCCATATCGCGACAAGCTGCGGCGCTGAATACGAATACACGCTATCTGTATAACAGCGTGATTGAGTACGGCGCTCGTCTTACCGCCAAGTTGGCTCCGCACCTCAACAGGTGCATTTTCGTCAACTCGGGCAGCGAAGCAAATGACGTTGCATGGCAAATGGCTCGATTTGCGACCGGTAATTCCGGCGGCATGCTGATGGAGGATGCGTACCATGGAATCACCGACCCTATTCGGCTGTTTTCGCCTGGTCATCCGGACGTTCAACTACCGGGATTTCTTCAAGGTCTCGCTGTACCGGATTCTTACCGGGACCAAAGGCCCAATATTGCGACTCGGTATGCCGCTGATGCCGACCGAGCCATTGGCGAACTGAATTCCGCGGGCCACCCACTGGCGGCCTTTATAGTTGATTCGGCCTTCTGTTCAAGCGGCGTTCCGGACGTTCCCGCTGGCTATCTTCGCGGCATTGAGGAGCGCGTCCGCAAAGCGGGCGGCCTCATGATTTGCGACGAAGTACAGTCGGGCTTCGGCCGTATGGGACAGTGGTGGGGGCACGAACTACACGGCGTCAGAGCGGATATCGTGACTATGGGCAAGCCGGCTGGAAATGGCCATCCCTTGGGCGTTGTAGTTGCGTCGAGCGAGTTACTGGACAGCTTTGTCAAACACACCGGTTTCTTCAGCACATTCGGCGGTAATCCAGTCGCCTGCGCCGCCGGCAATTCTGTTCTCGACGTCATCGAGCGCGACAACCTTATCGAGAATGCCCGGAAAGTCGGCGACTATCTTCGTGAGCAGCTTCGCGAACTGGCGACAACGCAACGCCTAATCGGAGACGTTCGTGGTCACGGCATGCTGGTCGGTCTCGAGTTAGTGACGGATCGCGAGTCGAGAACACCAGCCACTGAAGAAACGAAAAGAATCCTTGAGTTAATGCGAGAACATCAGGTCCTTGTAGGAAAAGAAGGCCGCTTCAACAATGTGCTCAAGCTTCGACCCCCGCTGATATTGCAGCGCAGCCACGTCGATCAATTCGTCGCGGCACTCGATGCGTCTCTCAGCGCGCTCGACCGATCTCCAAAAAAACCATAAAAAAAAGCCGCACCCTTTCGGCAGCGGCTTTTCATGAATAAATCCTGGCGGTGTCCTACTCTCACATGGGGAGACCCCACACTACCAGCTGCGCTTCGTTAAGTACGGTGATTCAACCTAAGCAACGGACGTCCCGGTAACTAATTGATAAATGGCGGCAGTATCAACCACCCGGCGTTCTGAAACTCCGCGTGTTGATGGTTCAACCGCGGAGCATCGCGACGAATGGCGCGAAGCGACCACTCCATTTACGGCATAAAGAAACGGCCCAGGTAGCTTGCGCTGCCCGGGCCGAGTCATAGGGCAATGTTCTGCCCGATTTTGTAGCTATGTCAGTTCTTTGCTGCGCATGAACTGATCGAGCCTTTCTGCTGGCCAGTGATAAACCCGGCCGAAGCAATAACAATCTCGCCGCCGAAATTTTCAGGTGTGGCAGCTGCACCGAAAGCCGCGGTCCCGAACAGAACGTCCAGTGTGTTTGCCATGTAAACGTCGGGAAGATCGAGAGGCGTGGTTGTCGCGTGCCGCCTTCTCCATGGCGTCTGGTTTTTTACGCTCCTCTGCATTCGGTGCGCGGAGCTCGCCGGTTTTCTTGTCGCGTACCGCGCGCAATCCATTGGTTGCGGCCAGCGCATCGTCGCTAACGACTTGCGCGTCTGGAAATAAAAAACGAATTGGCGAACTACAGCGTACCAGGGGTGGTGCAACCCGGAGTAGTATATGATTGCGCCAATCTCAAAAAGGTCACTCACCATGAAATCCTGTCAACTCAATAAGCACACGAGCCTCGCATTAGCGGCATTCGTTGCCTCCTTGTTCGTCGTCTCTTCTGCCACTGCACAGTTCAACCAGGAAGTCATGATGAAATGGGCCGGTGCGACAGTCGTCCATTATTCGGTCGTTGGCGACTACGAGGGTGAGGAAATGGTTGTGAATGCCGGCACCAATGGTCTTGCGACAGTCAAGGACCATGTCGAGATCGCTTTCGACTATGATGTCACCACCGCCCAACTCGTTGGCACGCCGATCTTTAAGGATTCCGTCACCGAGATGGGGGCACTTCGCAACGGTGCCGATGGCTGCCGCCCGCCGACCATCTCAGGACGCTACGAACATTCGACCATCGAAAGCCTGACACAAGAGAATAGCGCGCAATTAAAGATGATGGTGCGAACCGATTACCCGGCTGCGCAAATGACCGTCGCTTGTACCGGTGGCAACCAGCCGGTCACTGCGCATTCTGAGACGAGTCAGGAAGAATTCCTGGTGCCCGGGATCATGATGCTCGCCATGGCTGATGCGCTGACCGGTGACGACCTCAGGGTTTCGAGTGACGGCAACTCATTCATCGTTAAAAAAGATGGTTGGACCTATATCTATACACCGTCAAAGGCGCCCTAGGAGCCTGGCTCAGACCAGGTACAAGCGTTCATAACTGTACCGCTATCCTGAAACCACAAATGCCACGAATGGCGGCCGCCCTCATCCCCGTGAACTGGCTAACTGGAGTCTGACGGCGGTGGCGCTGGGCGCCCTCGAAGGCGGCTTGCTGGGCGTCATCGTCAAGAACCAGTTTGCCGGGGTCGCATCACCCATGGTGGTCATCAGGAAGATTCTGAACCCTCTTCAGGAGAAATCGTCGCTCGATTTAGGGGGGCGGATTCACAACCCTCGCGCGCCGCCACAAGCTAGCCTGTTTAGCTCATTCAGCTGCATTTTCCCGCTTTACCCGTGTTGCGGCCAGAAACGACTTCGACAGGGTATCGGCTGGTCTGAAAACGGGCATAGGCGGGAAAACAGGCAAAAAACGCGGACCATCAGGACTGTGCGCCCTCACTTGAATAAGATTCCGTAGAGATCGGGGTGAAAAAGGAAGCAAACTGCGTTCCAATACTGCTGCGCTTGATGCAAAAGGGCGTTTATTTGTCTTATACGCTCTTGCCATCGGCCGTCGAGGTGCCGTCCTTGAATTCCACGTCATTGATTCCGCTGTAGCCCTAAGTGGTCAGCAGTGCGCGAACATCTGCCTCGGTCATCGGGTTAGCGGCCTTGCTTGTTGTAGGCGGCGTTACCGGGGCTGCGCCGGCAAAAGCGATTGCGACGGCGAGAGATAAAACAGTTGTCCTGAAATTCACGTGCACACTCCTTCCTTGATGAGCGGCCAGTGTTGGTGGCAGCTACGGAATCGCAGGTGAATGCCGAGAAAATTAAGTCCTCGCGTTCAGACTTCCACGCGGCGGCCGATTCAGACCCGCACTCGGGGATCGAGTGCTGCGTGCAACAAGTCCACCAACAGGTTGGC
>JALHUQ010000011.1 GCA_022866645.1 Woeseiaceae bacterium
CAGTAAGTACAGTCGACATCGGTAAATACTGTCACCCGGTATTTGGGCTCAGCGGGCGAAAATAGTATGGCCTGATCGTCCGTGACTGATGACATGAGTTCACGACGCGTGTCGGTCCGCGCGAGTTCGCTGAGATTGACCTGATTATCAAGATCAATCATGTCGCCCTGCATGAGGTAACGACCATCGTCCGACACGTACGCGACTATTGAGCCTTTCTGCACGGTATACCAACCGTCAACGGGGCTCTCATTAACATTCTCGGGTGCGATCTCGTCAAACATCGAATCCATTTTGGCGCGAACTGCCTCGAGTTTCGAATTGTCTGCGGCGAACACAGACCCACCGCTCAACAGGCTGGCAACCAGTAGCGGCGCAAAAATAGCGGTGGTACGACTCATGTGTTCAATTCCTGAAAGGCTAAATACCGGTGTGTAGGACCGCATTCAACGCCGGCGGTTCCCAAGCTTGCGCGAACTCTAACAGACCCTGGCGTTTACGCCGAAGCATTAACCTCGTGGATGGTGCTCGGCGTGGAGGTCCTTCAGTCGTTCGCGGGCTACGTGAGTGTATATTTGAGTCGTAGAAAGGTCACTGTGCCCGAGCAGCATCTGTACCACGCGCAGGTCAGCCCCACGATTCAAAAGATGTGTCGCAAATGCGTGGCGCAAGCTGTGCGGGGACATTTTCTGCCGTACGCCGGCTTTTTCGGCGTAGCGCTTGATGATGTGCCAGAAAGCCTGACGAGTCATGCGATCGCCACGTCGGGTGGGAAACAGATAGTCGGTCTGTCGCTCGAGCAAAATTTCCATACGCGGGCCATTGATGAATTCTTTCAGCCAATGTTGCGATTCTTCGCCCAAAGGAATCAAGCGTTCGCGATCGCCTTTGCCGACAATTCGCAATACGCCCTGATTGAAATTAACTTGCGATTGCTTGAGGTTAATCAATTCCGAAACCCTGAGCCCGGTCGCGTACAACAATTCAAGCATCGCTCGATCGCGGTGGCCTAGCGGCTCATCCGTGTTCGGCGCGTTCAGCAAGGCATCAACCTGGTCTTCCGACAAGGTTTTTGGCAGCGAACGTCCAATGCGCGGCATTTCGATATCGGCCGTCGGATCACTTTCCCGCAAGCCTTCCCGCTGGATGTAGCGAAAGAAGCGCCGGAAACTGGACAACTGGCGAGCTGTCGAGCGTGGCTTCGCGCCGCTTTCAACGCGGCCGGCAATGAAGCTCAGTAAATCGGCCTTCTCAGCGCTATTGATCAACTTGCTGCTTTCTGCAAGAGAACGACCCAATGTCATCAGATCTGCGCGGTAAGCGCCGAGCGTGTTTTTCGACAGGCCCCGTTCCATCCATATGGCATCCAGAAACCGATCCACCATTTCTTCAGAACGAATGACGGTTTTTGATTCAGGCGTGCTTTTTATGTTGCTACTACCCATAGTGTCCATCTTCTCTGGTCGCGCAATCCTTTGCGACGATACATCTGCCAACCGGGCTGTCGGACTGGTAGCATACGCCGTTCCGATTCCAGGCAAGATTTCCGATGCACCGCCAAGCGACGGATTTATCAAGGTTTATGAGTATGGTGACGACTTCGTATTAGGGGCGTGACCGCTGTCACAGAAACCACAAGGCGTTAACATAAAGTGAACTGGTTCACACCTGTCATCAAATTGCTCTGGGGGCTCTGGAGCTGGGTGAGTTTCTCCCTCGCCTGCGTCTTTTCCCTGCTCGTGGCATTGATCGTTCCCGGCATGCATCGCCGCCAAAAGCTGGTTACCTTTGCTGCCAGGATGGTGTTTGTCCTTGCCGGGGTGCGAGTCACCGTACTCGGCATGGACCACCTGCCCAACGATAGCTGTGTTGTTGTCGCCAATCACGCCAGTTATATCGATGGCATACTTCTGAAGGCGTATCTTCCGGCCAGATTCGGTTTCGTTATCAAAGGCGAGATGCGCGATATTCCGGTCGTTCATTTCCTGCTGCGCCGTTCCGGATCGAAGTTTGTCGAGCGCAAGGAGAGCGCCGGTAGTTCAAGGGACGCACGTCAACTCGTCAAAGCGGCGCAAGGAGGTGAGTCTCTGGGTTTTTTCCCGGAAGGTACCTTTGTTCTTCAGCCTGGCGTTGGACGCTTTCGTCTGGGCGCATTCATGGCCGCGGTCAAAGGCGGCATGCCGATCGTGCCGATCGCGATATCGGGCACGCGTGACATGCTGCCACAAGGTCGATTGCTGCCGCGGCCAGCCGACCTGACGATCAACATACTGCCAGCGATTGCACCCGGCGATGACAGCTACTCTTCGTCCAAGACTCTGGCCGAGGCGGCAAGACAACGTATTCTGGTTGCCCTGAACGAGCCCGACTTGCTCGACGAAGAAGGAGACGCCTGACTACCAGTTTCTCTATATTGCGGTTCCTTCCCAATTGGTCGAGAGTACCACCCCCTAAAAGATTATCGCCTGTCGGAGGCACCCGAAATGAGTTCTGATGCTGTAGTAATTGTCGCCGCGAAACGATCGCCATTGGGCGCGTTTCAGGGAACGCTTTCCAGTGCTACGAGTCCGGATCTCGCAGCCGCCGCGATTCGGGCCTGTGTTGACGAGTTCGGCGTAGATGCAGACGCTATCGATGAAGTCCTGATGGGTTGTGTATTACCGGCCGGACTCGGCCAGGCGCCGGCACGTCAGGCCGCTATCAAAGCCGGTATTCCGCTGCATGCCAGATGCACTACGATAAACAAGGTTTGCGGCTCTGGAATGAAAACCACCCTGCTCGGCAATGATCTGATCAAGGCCGGGAGTGCACGCATCGTGGTCGCCGGAGGCATGGAATCCATGAGCAACGCCCCGTATTTGTTGCCCAAAGCACGCTCCGGCTATCGTATGGGCCATCAGGAGGTACTGGATCATATGTTCTTTGACGGACTGCAAAATCCGTCCGACGGCAATATGATGGGGCACTTCGCCGAGCTAACCGCAAAGAAGTATGGCTTTAGTCGTGAAGAGCAGGATGCCTTCGCTATCGAGTCAATAATTCGCGCGCGCGCTGCGATGACGAGCGGAGCATTCGACGCTGAGATCACTCCCATAAAGATGAATTCCCGAAAAGGCGAGGTCATCGTGAGTGAAGACGAATGTCCAGGCGCCGCTAATCTCGAAAAAATTCCAAACCTGAAGCCCGCATTCGCGGCCGACGGGACCGTAACCGCGGCAAGTTCTTCATCTATTTCGGATGGAGCTGCGGCGCTAATTCTGATGAGTGCGAGCGAGGCAAAAAAACGCGGGCTGCAAGCACTGGCGACGATCGTCGGGCACTCTGAATTCGCCCATGAACCGGAATGGTTCACGACCGCACCCGCGTTTGCCATCAAGGCGTTGCACGGCAAACTCGGCTGGAATCCTGACACAGTCGACTTGTATGAAATTAACGAGGCCTTTGCCTGTGTGACCATGGCGGCGATGGTTGATGTCGGTCTGGATCGCAAGAAAGTCAACGTGAACGGCGGCGCGTGTGCACTGGGGCACCCGATCGGGGCGACTGGCGCAAGAATAATCGTCACCCTTTTGCATGCTTTGCGAAACCGAAATCTCAAGCGCGGTGTAGCGTCTCTGTGTATCGGCGGCGGCGAAGCCATCGCGATCGGTATCGAAGTCAATTAGGAATACTCATGGATCTTGCAACTGCAAAAGCAGTCATTTCAGGCGGCGCATCGGGCCTCGGATTAGCAACAGCAGAACGAGTCATCGCTGCGGGAGGGCAAGCTGTTCTCCTCGATGTCAATGAAGAGCAGGGGTTAGCGAAAGCCACGGAACTCGGGGAGCGGGCCTTGTTTGTCCGGACCGACGTCTCAAACGAAGAAAGCGTGAAGGCGGCCATCAAAGCTGCCAAAGAATTCATGGGCGGCATTACACTCGCCGTCAACTGCGCTGGTATCGCACCGGCCGGCCGCACATTGGGCCGCGACGGCCCCTGGCCGGCAGAGAATTTCAACCGCGTAATCCAGATCAATCTTGTCGGGACCTACATCGTCACTAAAGAAGCCGCAGCAGTTATGCAGTTGAACGAACCAAACGATGAAGGCGAACGTGGCGTCGTCATCAGCACAGCATCAGTCGCAGCTTTCGAAGGCCAGATCGGCCAGGCCGCTTATTCGGCATCAAAAGGCGGAGTCGTCGGCATGATGCTGCCCCTCGCACGAGAATTCGCCCAATTCGGAATTCGCGTCAACACCATCGCACCCGGCATTTTCATGACCCCTATGTTGGCCGGCATGCCCGAGGACGTTCGGGAATCCTTAGGCCGCCAGATACCATTCCCGCCAAGACTCGGCCGCCCGGAAGAATACGCCGACACCGCCGCCTTCATCTATGGCAACCCGGTCGTGAACGGCGAAACAATCCGTATCGATGGCGCAATCCGAATGCAACCAAAGTAAGTCGCCCGCGACCAAAGTCACGACCATCGCCGCAAGGCAGCGGGCGAGATACTGTTTACAGGAAATAAAGCGCAGCGAAGCGAGCCATTCCAGTAAACAGTATCTCGCCCGATGCCCTGTGCCATTCTTTGACTTCAACCCGAATTACATATTCGAGTAGTTGGGTCCGCCGCCACCTTCGGGCACTGTCCACACGATGTTTTGTTTCGGATCTTTGATATCGCAGGTTTTGCAGTGGACGCAGTTTCCGGGGTTGATCTGGAACTTCTTTTTTCCGCCTTCTTCGACGATTTCGTAAACCCCGGCCGGGCAATAGCGCTGTGCGGGTTCATCGTATACCGGCAGATTGAAGGATATCGGGATTGACTCGTCCTTCAGCTTTAGATGACATGGCTGATCTTCTTCGTGGTTGGTACTTGAGAGAAACACGGACGACAATCGATCAAAGGTCAGCTTGCCGTCCGGCTTGGGATAGTTGATGACTTTTGCGTCCGATGCTTTGCTCAGTGATTCGTGATCCGGATCTTTGTTTCGCCAGGTGAATGGCAGCTTTCCGAA
>JALHUQ010000104.1 GCA_022866645.1 Woeseiaceae bacterium
CCCTTGAATGATCGGGCAAGCTTATTTGCACAGACCGAAGTGTGTACCAACTGCCATTAGTGAGACGTGTATTCGAGTGGGTCGCTACTCCGGTCGCGTTGACACTGTTTGGTTTACATGTTGTACTGCAATCGATTGCATGACCGCTCAATAATTCATTATCAGGGCAGCGCAGGCGATCGTACTCGGCGGAAAAACTTAACTTGGTTCGGGAGGCTGCGACATCACGTGCGGCATACGGGATCGATACAATCTGTCCGGAGCCAATTCAGGGGGAGATGAATCATGCTTCAATTGCGACGAACTTCAGTAGCACTACTTTCATGGCTAAGCCTGAGTTTACTGGTATCCGGATTTGGACTTAGTATCGCCGGTGCAACTGAGCCTCTGTCGCAACCCGAATACGACGTTATCCTTGAGGAGGATGTGGCGGTCACAGTTCGTGACGGAACAGTGTTGCGAGCTGACGTCTACCGTCCCGACGTATCGGCCGCAAAAACGGGTAACGCCAGATTTCCGGTGCTCCTGAGTCTGAGCGCGTATCAGAAGAATCTCGACAGAGTACTGCCGCACGTTGCGCCCTTCACGCATGTGGAGCGGCCGGAGCCCGACTGGTGGGTGGCACGCGGCTATGTAGTGATATTTGTCGATACCCGGGGCACGGGAAAATCTTCAGGTAAAGCGGACATCTGGTCCATGCAAGAGGCCCGTGATTATTATGACGCTATCGAATGGGCGGCGAAACAAGATTGGAGCAGCGGCAAGGTCGGTCTTTCGGGTGTCTCTTATTACGCCATCACGCAATGGAATGTGGCGAGCCTGCAGCCACCGTCGTTGACGACCATCGTGCCATGGGAAGGATGGGCGGATCTTTATCGTGATTCGGTTTTTCACGGCGGCGTCCTGAATCAGGGGTTCTATGGCCGCTGGTGGACTGATGTGGTCGGCAAGCAACTGCTGGAATCCACGAGAGCAAACAATTCCGCGGCCTTCGATGAGAACCTGATGTGGAATTTTATGACCCACCATACGGATAGTGCGTGGTGGGATGAGGTCAAATCGCGCGCACAGTTCGAAAAGATCACCGTGCCGCTCTACAGTTCCGGAAATTGGGGTGGCTGGAATCACCACTTGCGTGGCAATTTAGAGGCCTATGTGAATTCAGCCGCCGAGAAAAAGAAGCTGCAAATTCATATCGGGGGTCATACCGATGCGTTCTATTCGGACGAGGGCAAGATGGAAATGTTGCGCTGGTATGACTACTGGCTCAAGGGAAAAGACACGGGAATTATGGATGAGCCGCCGGTGAAGCTGTGTATTCGCACCAGCGTCGACGAGTGCAACTGGCGATTCGAGAATGAATGGCCGCTCGCACGAACCCAATACAAGAAATACTATCTGAGCCCGAAGACAGCAGGCGTCGTTGAAAATGCGATGCATGATCTTACATTGAGCATGACAGCACCTGAAGAAGATCGCGAAATAAGCTTTCCGTCGGGACCGGAGGCGTATCGGCGAGGCCGCAGCGATCAACCGATGGTGACTTTTGTGACCGAGCCTCTGAGCGAAGACGTCGAACTCACCGGTCACATCAATCTCAAGCTGTGGGTTTCTTCAGAGACCGAAGACATGGACGTGTTCGCCTACTTACGTGACATGGCGCCCGATGGCAGCGTGGAAACTGCCACGCGCGGAATCTTGAAAGTATCGCATCGCAAGCTCGACGCCGAGCTTTCGACGCCCTATCGGCCTTATCATTCACACGATGAAGAGCAGAAGCTCACGCCAGGAGAGGTCGTCCCAATTGAGGTCGAAATCTGGGCTACCAGCATGGTCTTTAAAAAGGGCCATCGCATTCGCCTGGATGTGCAGCCTCACGATGGCGATCATTATTTCGCGGCCTATAAATTGAAGAACAACAGCATTTATCTCGGCGGTGATCGGGCGTCCTACGTACTGCTGCCCGTGATACCGTAACAGACGCAACACTAGTCAACTGAAAATTGCCTGACGAGGACCTGAACATGAGCAATACAAATGACGAGAACGATACCGGCGCAGGTCGCCGCAAATTCCTCAAGGGCGCGCTGGCCGCTGGCGCGGGCATCACGTTTGTAGGCTGTCGATCGGCCGATGCACCAGCCGCAGCATCGAGCGATACAGCAGGCGCGGCGCTGGCCGCACGTGATCCCGATACATTGCAGGCCGAGTTTCCGCGGCCCGTGATGGTCAACGGCAAGCGCATGCTAACCGTCGATATTCATTGTCACACCGAGGTTGATGATGTGTGGCCGCTGATCGAAGGTCACGAAGAGCTGCATGGCGAGAACCCCTATGGCCCAAATCCACTCAGCAAGGCGACGGCCGTGGACGTCCGACTGGCCGCTATGGACGCGACCGGTATCGATGTCCAGGCACTGAGTATCGCCGTTGGGCAGTACTTCCATTGGGCGGATCCTGACCTCGCCGCAAAAATTGTGCGCGTGC
>JALHUQ010000105.1 GCA_022866645.1 Woeseiaceae bacterium
GGCTGCATGAAGGGCCGCACGATGTACGTCATCCCCTATTGCATGGGCCCGATCGACTCACCGTACTCGCGCTGCGGCGTTGAAATCACCGATAGCCCCTACGTCGTGATCAGCATGAAAATCATGACACGAATCGGTAAGAATGCTCTGGAACGTATTGAAAATGAAGGAACTTTTGTAAGGGGGTTACACTCGACGGGCGATCTCGATCCGGAGCGCCGACTCATCATGCATTTCCCGGACGAACTCTCTATTAAGAGCATTGGCTCCGGCTACGGTGGCAACGCATTGCTCGGCAAAAAATGCCACGCGCTCAGAATTGCGAGCTACCAGGCCCGTCAGGAGGGCTGGCTGGCTGAGCATATGCTCATCGTTGGCCTCGAAAGTCCCGAAGGTGAGATTCACTACGTCGCGTGTGCGTTCCCTTCGGCGTGTGGCAAGACGAACCTCGCCATGCTGATCCCACCGGACTCACTCCCCGGCTGGAGAGTCTGGACCCTGGGAGATGACATCGCCTGGTTGCATCCCGACAAAGACGGCAAACTGCGCGCCATTAACCCGGAATCGGGCTATTTCGGCGTTGTTCCTGGCACCAACGAAACGACCAACAAAAACGCCTACAACATGATCAAGCACGATACGATCTTTACCAATGTTGCTACGACCGAAGACAATCAGCCCTGGTGGGAAGGCAAGAAAGATGGCGTGCCAACAACCGACTGGCAGGGTCGTGTTTATGACTCACGCAATGGAAAAGCGGCACATCCGAACTCACGCTTCACCGTCGTTGCGACCAACAACCCGAGCTATTCCAGTCTCGCTGACGCACCGGAAGGCGTGCCGATAGCGGCCATCGTATTTGGCGGACGCCGCAAGGAACTGGCCCCACTGATCTACGAAGCCAAGAGCTGGGAACACGGCGTTCTGGTCGGCGCGGGTGTCGCTTCTGAGACGACAGCGGCGAACGTCGGTGAAGTCGGTGTCGTGCGACGCGACCCGATGGCGATGAAACCATTTTGCGGCTACAACTTTGCCGATTATTGGTCGCACTGGCTGTCATTCGGCAAGACTTTGTCGTACCTGCCCAGAATATTCCACGTCAACTGGTTCCGGCAGAATGCCGACGGCGACTTTTTGTGGCCGGGCTTCGGCGATAATTTGCGAGTATTGAACTGGATTATTGATCGCTGCGAGCATCGTGTCGATGCAAGAGAAACGCCGATCGGGTTCCTGCCCTACCCTGAAGACATCAATACGGTCGACCTCGATATCAGCGCAGAGGCACTCGAGGCACTAACGTCTATCGATCTCAACCAATGGCGCGAAGAAATGAAGGCCGTCGGCGAATACCTGGACACCTACGGCGACCGTCTTCCCGAAACCCTTCGCCAACAACAGCAAAAAATCGCCGCCGAACTGGCCTGAATTACGTACAATTCTTGAACGGCAATGGAACAGGGAGTATTAGCGTGCGCGATGCAAAATTCTGGATATCAATGGCCGTATTCCAGCTGGCCTTCGGGATGATAATTTTCGCCTTCACACGTCAACACTACATAGAACTTCCCACGACTGACCGCGCGCTTCCAGGCACTACTCGCAATTCGACGATGGACTGGCTGGAGAGTGCGTCTGCGATTACTCCGCCATTGCTGGAATCGGCAACGCCGAGTCCGTCGACGATCGAGGACCCGATCGAAATTTCACGTCAGGCCGACGAGTACTTCTCGAGCAAAGACTATTCTACGGCGGCAATGTATTACGAACGGCTGCTTATGATCGATCCGAGCAATGTGGATGTCCTCAACAACCTGGGCCTTACGCTGCACTATCTCGGCAGATCAACGGAGGCCCTGCAGAAATTAGCCGAGGGAGTCGCTATCGATCCGACGAATCAGAGAATCTGGCTGACGCTTGGCTTCGTGAGGCTTCAGAATGGCAGCATCGAAGATGCTCGCGCCGCGCTTACGACCGCTATTGGGATTAGTGCGGACAGCCAGATCGGTCAGTCCGCGGCAGAAATGCTCGACAATCTGCCTCCGCCCGAATAAATACACGCAAACCCATCCCGGCCTTTGCTGTTTGATAAGAACTATTCGATAGTCTTGTAATAGATCGCGAGCGATGACCCCGGCTCTTCGGCACGCCCCAATCCGATCGTGCCCTCTGCACCCAACTCGGTAGAGTCACGTCGAACCAGCACTTCATGCCCCTGCACGTCCAGCAGAAATGTGCCGTTGGTACTCTGGTCGACCAAAAAAAACTTGCCACGCCGCATTTCAATTTTGGCGTGTATCCGGGAAATCAGGTTCCCTTTGACGACAACGTCGTTGTCATCTGCTCTGCCGAGGTTGATGCTTTTTTTCCGGTCAGAGACTTCGACGGTCGAGTCTTTGAAATTCAGCAATAACTTGGATGCTTTTCGACCCTTGCTCTCCCACTCAATCGTCGGCAGCATACTGGTCGCTTCTTCCGGCTGCCAAACGAGCTCGAATAACGCAACCTCGTCCAGCCGGCCTCGCACCGTCGCAACATCGATTTGTCGAGTCTGATTGCGCAACTCCGGACTCATATTTTCGACCGTAAATCCGGATATCACTATTTGTCTGGATTTCGCCTGCGAAGTCATGCGGTTTGCGGTATGCACGGCGGCGCCAAAAATGTCGTTTTGTTCCTGCACTACCGGTCCATAGTGACAGCCGATTCGAATCGACACAGGAATGCCGTTTTCTTTCTTGCCCTCGGCGGAAATTCGGGTTTGCATCATTACTGATGCGCCCATCGCATCATCCACGTTCTCGAAAGTGGCCATGATCTCGTCACCAATCGTCTTGATGACAGTGCCATTAAACTGGTAGGTGGCGTCTTTCATGATGTCGAGACACACGGCGACGGTCTCGCTGGCCTTGGTGTCTCCGAACTTGTCGTACAGCTGTGTACTGCCGACGACGTCAGCAAACACAATTGCTACTTCAAGATCTTTTGCCATAACACGGCCCAAAAGTTAGCGCGCCAAGCGACTAAGAATACTACTATTTTTCGGCGATGATGTAAGCGATCCATGCAAGGTCGGCGACACCCTCTTCACTGGGCGTGTATTCGCCGTCGCCATCGCCATTCTCGTCTTCGCCTTCCCAGTAGACGGTCGCCTTCCTGAAGCCGGCTTCCAGCAACAACTCGCGAATTTCCGGCGCGGACCACAGTCGCCACTCATAGGTGAAGGCTTTCTTGATTTTGGAGCCATCTTTGAAGTGAAA
>JALHUQ010000012.1 GCA_022866645.1 Woeseiaceae bacterium
GGATCATCACCATCGCGGCGCACAATGCCTGTCGGAGTGACGACCTTGCCGTCAACGACATTGTCGGTCAGATCGAGTAGGGCGCGAATAAACGTTTTGTAGCAGTGGATGCCATTTTGCAGGATCGCATCGCGATCGCCGGCAGGTGCCCGTTTCGGGAAAAATCCGCCCTTGGCTCCGGTTGGTACAATCACGGTGTTTTTGACGACCTGAGCTTTCATCAGCCCGAGGACTTCGGTGCGGAAATCCTCGCGCCGATCAGACCAGCGCAATCCGCCTCGCGCAATGTCGCCAGCACGCAAATGCACGCCTTCCACCTCGGGCGAGTAGACAAAGACTTCGAACTTGGGTCTCGGCAACGGAATTTCTGGCAGCCGCGATGGGTCCAGTTTGATCGAAATATAGGATTTTGGTTTGCCGTCTTCGCGTAGGAAATAGTTGGTGCGCAAGGTCGCATTGATGCCGCCGGCGAACGCGCTGAGAATTCTGTCCTCGTCGACATTTCTGGCTTTCGCCACGCCGCGTTCAACAGCCGCGATCACTCGCTTCAATTGATCGATTCGACCCGACATGCTGACAGCTGGATCGAACTGAAGCTCAAACTGCTCGACCAGCAACGGTACAAGGCTGGCATGCGAAACCAGCACGTCTTCCATATAAGCCTGGCTGAAAGGCAGGCCGAGTTGCTGTATGTGCTTGGCGTAACAGCGCAGTAGCGAAGTCTGGCGCCAGTCAAGCCCACCATTGAAAACCAGGCGGTTCAGGCCGTCGTTTTCAGCCTCACCGCCAAGTACCGCAAGAAAGCACTCTTCGAAACGAGCATCAACAGCCTCGAAATCGACGGACTTCCCGGCGTCAACGACTAATTCGAAATCCTGAATCCAGAAGGACTGTCCGGACTCGAGTTTCGCCTCGTACGGGCGCTCGGAATAAACAGAAACACCCATGTTCTCCATGATGGGGAGAGCATCGGACAGCGAAATCGGTTGCCCCATGCTGTACACGCAGAAATGCAAACTCCCCGGCTCCGAATTTATTGGCACATACAAATCAACAGTCCGCTGCGCATTCTCGGTGAGCATTTTGTCGAGCCGTCGAATATCAGAACAGGCTTCGCTGGGCAAGGTATCGGCCTGAAAACCAGCCGGAAAAATCCGCCCATAGGCTTTGAACAAGCGCTGGCCCTCATCCCGGCCGAACTCTGACAAAAGTGCGTTCTGCAGCCGGTCGGACCAGGTGATGACGAGATTCACGATCCGGTTTTCGATGTCCTGAATACTGATGCGAGGACGCACGCCTTCAGCCGTTCTAACAATGATATGAACGCGAGCGAGAGCGGATTCCGAGATCTGCACTGCCGAATCCACGCTCACACCATCAAACGCCGCTTTGAGGAGCGCCTCGGTCTGTCTCCGGATGGATGTGGTGTATTTTTCGCGTGGCACAAAAACCAGACACGAGAAAAATCGTCGGAACGCATCGCGTCTCAGGAAGAACTTAACGCGCTGGCGGTCCTGAAGGTTGAGAATACCGATTGTTGTACGTGCAAGATCCTGAACTGTGCTTTGAAACAATTCCTCGCGCGGGTAGGTCTCGATTATGTGCGATAAGGCCTTGCCACGATGGCCGGACTCGTTGACGTTGGCACGTTCAAATACCTTCTGAATCTTGTGTCGTAATAACGGAATGTTCTTTGGACTTTCATTGTAAGCGCTGGACGTCAGCAAACCGATGAAACGTCGTTCGCCAATGGCATTGCCTTTTTTGTCATAAACCTTAACACCAACATAATCGAGGAATGCCGTTCGGTGTACCGTCGAACGCGAGTTCGCTTTGGTTAATATCAGCCAGTCCCGCGAACGTGTCAGCCGTTTCATTTCCGTTGTCAGTTCGACAGACCCGGAGCCGCGCTCGTCACGACTCAAGACACCAAGGCCACTGCCTGCTACAGAATGTAGATAGACGTGCTTGCCCTTATTCGAAAGCTTGTACTCTCTGTAACCCAGGAATGTGAAATGCTCGTCCTCGAGCCATGTCAGCAGTGCCTTGCTTTCCGACCGCAATAGTGGATCAACGTTCTTGGGGCCGTTCTCGAGCAAATCGCGAGTTTCAAGCATGCGCTTGCGCATCTTTTGCCAGTCACGTACGGCCACCCGCACATCGCGAAGAACTTTATTTATTTCGTGCTGCAATATATTTAACTGGACAGGATCGGTTTCGCGCTCGATCCCGAAGCGAATAAAGGATTCGGATCTCGCGCCCTTGTCGCCCGGTTTTGCGATCGAGGTCAATCGGCCCTTGCTGTTGCGTGTTACCGATATGATCGGGTGCACCGTAATGTGGACCGCCAGATTGTGGCGAACGATCGCTGCAGAGACAGAGTCGACGAGAAACGCCATGTCATCATTGACCATTTCAACGAACGTGAACGCGGAGACATAGCCGTGTTCTTTCTCTGTCGGATTGAATATTCGAAGCAGGGCCTGGCCTCTGCGACGAACGGCTCCAAACTCCAGATGCTCGAGAGCCACGCGCGCCATGATAGCTTCGGAGCGACCTTGCAGGTCTTCTACCGGTACGTTCTTGACGTATTGCTGAAGATACTGCCTGGTTTGCGAGGGATTGCTGAGAGTCTTGGATTGGACTCGCGCTGCGACAATTCCGTCCACGATCGACTGCTTCATGTCGCCGACCCGACGCTGATCATTTGATGCCACGTTGCTGCTCCGGTCGGTCGCGCCGACCAAAAAATTAGGGACCTGAAATGGCGCGTGGCATTATACAGTAATTACATTAGAAACCATCCGAATCAGTTGATGTTTATGAAGAAAAGAAAACTCGAAAAATCGATCCATACCGATCTCACGCGCGACGATGATTACACCGGCTACCTGCATCTGGATCGCTTGCTGGATTCGCAAATCCCCCTGAGCGACCCGCCACACCACGACGAGATGCTGTTCATTATTCAACACCAGGTGGCGGAGCTCTGGATCAAGCTGGTCATCCATGAAATCGGTGCGGCTATCCAGTACCTTCGGAACGACGAATTGCCGCAGGCCGTCAAAAACCTTGCCAGAGTTCGTCACGTTCAGAACCAGCTCTACAACCAGTGGCAGGTCCTCGATACGCTGACGCCGGTGGAATACTCCGAATTTCGGCATGTATTTGGCAAGGCATCCGGCTTTCAGTCCGCCCAATATCGAATTCTGGAGTTCGTGCTGGGCAACAAAAACGCCGCGACGATGGCTGTCTACAGGCAGCAGCCGGACTGGTATGCGCGACTTGAGTTGGCGTTGAACTCGCCGAGTCTTTACGAGGAGTACTTACTGCATCTGCAACGCTGTGGGATGGCCATACCGCAGCAATCGGTCGACCGGGATTTCAGTGATGCGCGCGGCGAAGATGAAGCGGTAATTGCGGTGCTGAAAGTAATCTACGAGAACCGTACCGACTATTGGTCGCAATATGAAATGTGCGAAGCACTGATGGATATCGCTAACAACTTTCAGTTCTGGCGCTTTCATCACATGAAAACGGTCGAGAGGATTATCGGGCACAAACCCGGTTCTGGCGGATCCTCTGGCGTGTCGTTCTTAAAGAAGGCGCTGGATTTCGAGTTTTTCCCGGACCTGATACGGGTCAGGACAGAGATTGGAGAATAAAGGCGCCAGGGATGCGGGCCAGGCAGATAGTTTGTGGAGACAAGCTTAGGCGT
The DNA here is from genome assembly GCA_022866645.1 of Woeseiaceae bacterium. Classification (GTDB taxonomy): domain Bacteria; phylum Pseudomonadota; class Gammaproteobacteria; order Steroidobacterales; family Woeseiaceae; genus UBA1847. Next base: position 3,719 of record JALHUQ010000012.1, read on the forward strand.
ACAGGCTAGGGCGGTCCAATCAGGCCTGCGCGGGCCATCAGCCGATCCATGAGGCTTTTGAGTGTTTCCATTTCTTCGGCGCTGAAACCTTCCACCAGGTCTCGTTCGAATTGCAGTGCCAGCTCCGCAATCTCGTCGTGCAATTTCTTGCCGTCTTCCGAAAGATTCAGGATCGAGCGGCGCTTGTCAGCGTCCGCGAATTCGCGGTCGATGCGACCATTCTTGATCAACTTGGTGACTGCGCGACTGACGGCGACTTTGTCCAAAAAAGTCCGGTCCGCGACCTCGACGGCCGAAAGACCGGGAAAACGTCCGAGCACAGCAATTACGCGCCACTCAGGAATCGAGACTCTGAATCGTTTGTCGTAGGCTCTCGCCACGGTTGTACTTACCGTATTGGACAAGACTGCCAATCGATAAGGCAGAAAGTTCTCTAGTTTCAGATCGCTGCTCATGCGGCGAATTTATCACGCCAAATGCGGCAGCGCGAGATACTCGGACGACTGCATCTCGACCAGTCGGCTAATTGTGCGGTCGAATTCGAAGGCCAGGCGGGAACCTGTGTACAAGGATTTGGCATCAGTGGCGGCGGAAATAATGAGTTTTACGCGGCGATCGTAAAACTCGTCGACCAGTGCGATGAAGCGGCGCGTCTGATCTTCACGCATCTCATCGAGTTGTGGCACGCCGGAAATGATGACGCTGTGGTACCAGCGGGCGAGTTCTATGTAGTCGGACTGGCTCCTCGGCCCATCGCAAATAGCCAAAAAGTCGAACCACGCAATTCCCTTCGCGCACTTTCGTGAGGGAATGATTCGGCCGTTAATCTTGAGATCATGATTTTCACGCCTTTGGCTCGTCGCTGACTCGTCGAAAAAGAAGTTCAGCTTGGCCCTGGCGGCGTCATCGTCGGGAGTCAGGAATGTTCCGGCCTGCTGTAAAAGGCGCAGGCGGTAATCAGTCCCGTCTTCCATGTGGACGACATCGGTGTATTTGTTTAGCAGATCTATGGCGGGCAGGAACCGTTGTCGCTGCAAACCGTCCTTGTATAGGTCATCGGGGGCGGTATTCGATGTCGCAACCAGGGTGACCCCTCTTTGAAACAAACCGTCCAGTAGGCGTCCCAGTAACATTGCGTCAGCAATATCGCTGACAAAGAATTCGTCGAAGCAAATCACTCGCGATTCGGCCGCGAAACTTTCGGCGACCGAACTCATCGGATCTTCGATATCGCCAAAGCCTCGAAGTCGGTCATGGACTTCGCGCATCATGCGATGAAAATGTATGCGTTTCTTCTTCTGAATCGTCAGGCTATCAAAGAAAAGATCCATCAGAAAAGTCTTGCCGCGACCGACACCTCCCCAAAGATAGAGACCTTTTACCCGGTTCAGGTCGGGTTCGGCCCTTCCGGATAGCCAACTCAGCAATCCTCGCCTGGCGGGTTTTCGAGTCTCAAGACGTCGCTGTAGCGCTTCGAGTCGTTCGATGACGTCGAGTTGGGTACGGTCTCGGACATGGCCCTCACGGAGCAGGCTGTCCTCATAAGCTTCGCGAATTTTCAAACTACCCCTTAAACTGTATTTTCGACGCTGTACGCGCCCGGCAAGATTACAGTGCTGGAAATGAAGCTGCCACTTGAGCTGCTAGTATGGGAGCCAATCTAACAAGGGATACCAGTCCGATGGGCGAAGCAATCGAACGCGAAACCATGGAATTCGACGTCGTTATCGTTGGCGGCGGGCCAGCAGGGCTCGCAGCGGCGTGCAGGCTAATGCAACTCGACGAAAGTCTGTCGGTCGTGGTTGTGGAAAAGGGTTCCGAAATTGGCGCGCATATTCTGTCAGGCAACGTGTTTGAGCCAACAGCACTGAATGAACTGTTTCCGGACTGGCGGGAAAAAGGCGCGCCGCTGACTACCGAAGTCACTGGAGATCGTGTGCATTATCTGACCAGCGAAACCGCCGCGATGCCGGTGCCGGGTTTGTTCTTGCCGCGGCCGATGCATAACAACGGCAACTACATTCTAAGTCTCGGACAACTTTGCCAATGGATGGGTGAGCAGGCCGAAGCGATGGGCGTGAATGTATTTCCGGGCTTCGCTGCATCCGAGGTTCTTTATGATGCCGGCGGCACCGTGATTGGTGTCGCGACCTGCGATGTGGGCGTCGCTAAAAACGGTCAGCACAAGCCGTCATTTCAGGCGGGTTACGAGCTGCTCGGGAAATACACCATTTTTGCTGAGGGTGTGCGCGGCAACCTGAGCGAGCTGGTGATGGATAAATTCGATCTCCGTGCCAATGCTGATCCACAACACTATGGCATCGGCTTCAAGGAAGTATGGGAAATCGACGCCGACAAGCACGAAGAGGGCCTGGTTGTTCATACCGCTGGATGGCCACTGGATTCGCATACAGAAGGTGGCGGATTTCTCTATCACGCGGCCGGTAACAAAGTGTTTGCCGGGTTCATTATCTCTCTGGGCTACAAAAACCCGCACCTGTCGCCCTTCGACGAATTTCAACGCTGGAAGTTACACCCGAAAATTCGGCGCTACCTTGAGGGCGGAACACGAATCGCCTACGGCGCACGGGCGGTCAACAAAGGCGGTATGCAGTCGCTACCCAAATTGGCCTTCCCGGGCGGAATGCTGGTTGGCTGCGGCGCAGGCTTCCTGAACGGCGTAAAGATCAAAGGAGCACACACCGCGATCAAGACCGGCATGCTGGCGGCGGAGAGCGTGCAAAAGGCGCTGGCAGCCGGCGACGCGGCGCCTGCCGAGCTGACTGACTTTGACGAAAACGTCAAAGCATCGTGGGTCTACAAGGAACTACACCGGGGTCGAAACTTCGGACCAGGTTTGCACAAGCTCGGCAGCTTCTGGGGTGCCGCGTTCGCATTCATAGACCAGAATATTTTCTTCGGAAAGCTGCCATTCACCTGGCGAAACAAAGATCCGGATCACGAATCACTGAGCAAAGCATCGGACGCAAAAGTCATCAACTATCCCAAGCCGGACGGCAAGCTGACCTTTGATCGATTGTCGTCCGTGTTTCTCTCA
>JALHUQ010000106.1 GCA_022866645.1 Woeseiaceae bacterium
TCATACGCAATACCTTTGGCGAGGTGGCAGGTTACTACTCTGTTAGCGCCGGCTCAGTAAGTCGCAAGGAAGCTACACGAAAAATAGGGGCCAATGCTCCGGACCCGGTCCCTATGGCACTACTCGGGCGGCTGGCCGTCCACAAAGATATGCACAAGCAGGGCATAGGCTCAGCGCTCATGCGTGATGCCATACTACGTGTTGCTCAAGCTGCAGAATTATTGGGTATCAAAGGAATCATGGTCCACGCCATAGATGCTGACGCAGCGAGATTCTATGCCGAACGCGGTTTTCGCCCATCAAAAATTGATGAGCGGCATCTGATGATCTCAATGTTGGAAGTGATCGCCGAGCTGTCGTCACCACCCAAAGACTGAAATCAGAGACTGGTAGTTAGGCTTTGAATCACGCGGCGGACATCGCCGCAATCTATTTCTCACTGTCTCAACCGGTTAAGAGCTATTCTCCAACGACTCAATGCATCAGAAAGCACCGTCTAGCCGCGAACTAGGTGCTTATCGCCGCTTCCTGTGAAAGTGTCCGTGACGCCGGACCACACAAATGTATTGACATGGTTTGGCCACGACAACAGCTGCAAAATATTACTATTGGTGAATTGCCAGTAGTTTCGAATCCCACCCTCTCGGCAAAAATGCAAAAGGCCCCATCCGGGGCCTTTTGCATTTTTGCTGAGGGGGTCCGGGCTTTCGAACGCTGTTCGAGCCGAGCGGCGGCGCAGCCGCATTCGGCGCTGGCACGGACGTGACAAGCTGCCGATTCGAGAGATTGCAAGACGCACCGGGCTGTCCCGGAACACCATTCGCAAGTACCTGGCCAACGGCGAGGTTACGCTTTCGTACCCGGCCAGTGCTGCGCTAGTACCTGCGAGTCTCTTGATCCCACATTACTGGCACCTGTTTTGCTTGCGCCGCCTCTAAAAGATCTATGAGCGGCAACGCCCGGTTGCGGAGGCTCACGCGATTTTCTGCATCATCTTCATCGTGCTTATCCACTTCTTCAGTGGCCGGAACATCTTCCACAGCGATGCCGGCACGCAGCTTATTCAACGCGCTCTGGATATCTCCGGGTTCCATCGCGCTCGGTACCGTGTCGCGTCGACCCATTAGCTTGATCAACTTCAGGGCAACGTCTCCAAACATTGTAACGTCGGCGGAATCACGAGACTTGAAAGTTATAAGCATAAGAAATTCTCCACACTTTTGGGTTCTTTAAGTCAGAACCAAATCGCAGCCAGATTAGTATGACACCAGCCGGGCCGCCGCCAACCACACAGCATTGGGCGGATGGTTGGCGGCGCACTCATTCAGTATGCACCGAAATAATTAGCTTCGCTCACGGCTTTTGAATCCGTCGATTTCTTCTTAATGACATGAGCGACGGACCCACCCGATAGGAGTCGCGATGCGTCAAACAAGGCGCCGGGAAGAGAACCAGCGCAGGCGAGGTAGCGAGGCTGCCATATTTTTGCCTCTAGTGTTATCAATGATCGCCACATCGAGAAACCTAATGTGCGGCCTCGATCCAGCAAATTGCCAAACTCGTTTGTTGCGCACGCTGTAAGAATCTTTCCCTAAGTACGGCAGCGCACAGACATCCATACTTCGACCACGGACAATGCGTTCTGAGGGGCCACTCCGAGAAAAAAAGTGTCCCAGATTGAGCGAAATCGTCCACTACTCTCGGCTGCTGGATTTACCGGATCACCATCATGACGATCCGAACACTTCTGAATTTCAACTATGGAGTGACACAAGATGTACAGGTTATCTAGAACGTTCATCGCATCGGCCATGGCAATAATCGTTTCGTTAAGCGCGATCAATCTCGCAAGCGCTGCGACTGCAGACGACCTGGATGAGGATTCCAGGCAGGCACTGCAGGCGCTCGAAAAGACTCATCCAATGGCCGAAAGCCTCTCGCGCACCGCAAAGGCCATACTGGTGTTCCCGAATGTCGTTAAGGCAGGTCTGGTCTTCGGCGGAAGTTATGGCGAAGGCGAACTGATTGAAGGCGCGAAAGTTGTTGATTACTACAACACTGTCAGTGGATCCTGGGGCCTCCAGATTGGCGCGCAGTCCTACGGCTATGCCATTTTTCTGATGACAGATGATGCGGTCAACTACCTCAAAGAGTCGAAGGGCTGGGAATTGGGCGTTGGTCCGACCGTGGTCGTGGTCGATGAGGGAGTTGCAAAGAACCTGTCGACTTCTTCGCTCCAGGATGACGCCTACGCGTTCATCTTCAGCCAGCAGGGCTTGATGGCGGGCATAAGCATTGAAGGAACAAAGGTTACAAAAATCGAACGGTAATTAAAGCAACATAAATACGCAGGTGTGCCAACAGGCGCGCTTTTAATAACTCGAGGATAAAGTCATGAAAACGCAAGAATCCGCTCTGCGACAAGACTCCACTGCTGGCAAGGCCAACGCCGATGCAGCAGATGGACAGAAGAATGTAACTCTTACACAGCGGGTCGCCCATTCGGCGCACGATACAATCAACAGCACAGCAGCTATAGCCGAAGAGCTTGAATTGCAGCTGCGTTCAGGAGCTGTGAAGGCGGGTACGAAAATCGACGCATCGCAGGAGGCGGCAACCGCGAAGGTTGAGAAGTCGCTGGCGAAGCTTGAAACGTTTGTCAAAGGTAGTCCCATTGCCGCAGCCGGCATCGCGTTTGCTGCTGGCGTCCTGGCCACGGCGTTGCTGCGCCGCTGATCAAAGGAACTGATTGATGAATGCGGTTTCAGAGCCGGTGCCAGGTGCAGAGCCTGAATCGGCAAGCATAGCAACGCTGGTCGCCGACTGGTTGTCGGCGACCAGCTCACGTATCCGGACAACGACAGACCTCGCTTTCGCCGAAGCCAGATTAGCGGCGATCAGCGTTGCGCTGATGGTGTTGATGGGTATGCTGTCCGCTTTGTTTGTACTCGGTGCCTGGGGGCTTGTGGTGGCAGGGCTTGTAGCCGCCGGATCGCAATTCGGTATTTCCCTCTGGTTGATGCTCGCATCGCTCGGCCTGTTGCATGCGTTTGGCGCGTTTCTGCTATGGCGTGGGGCTCTAAAGCTCAGTCGCTATCTCAATTTCGCCGCGACACGGCAGCAGTTCCAGAATTTGCAGGAGGCACATAGTGACGTGGAATCAGCAGCGACAACTCGTTAATTCGCTAGCCGACCGGGCGCTGGAAAACAAGCACGCAGCGCGACGCATCCGCGGCAACCTGAAGGTGTGGACGACCAACTATCTTGCTACCCCGGAGACACTTGCCTGGATTTTCGCCAGCGGCTGCTGGTGGGCAGCCGGACGTTCGTCGACGGGAGAAAGCGGCTACAAGGGACGCTCTATGGTTGCCGCCATTAACTCGTCCTGGCTGGTGTGGCAACTGGCTAATCGTCAGTTCAAGTTGATACCACCGCGAGCGGATAAGCCGGCCGAAGGCCAGCAGTGACTGGAGCCGAACAATCCCTTTGCTAATCAGCGCAGGGTGCTTCGGATCGAAAAGAAAAATGTGCGTCAGTTACCCAATATGAAAACGAGAAGCGAACTTGGTGGCCCGCAACTGCAGTTCAGCGCCGCGCCGTCGGATCGCCGGCCGGTCGCTGTCGTCGGGCTATTGGCGTTAGCCGTCGTCTACACGCTGTATTTCGCTGCCGGATTGTTGATCCCCATCGCGATTTCCATATTCATCAGCATAACGTGCTCTCCGGTAGTGCGGCACCTGGCGCGATGGCACATTCCACAAGGTTTGTCGGCGGCGATAATCGTGGGCACTATCATGAGTGTCGCTGCACTTACTGTTTTGGCGCTGGCAGGACCGGCAGAAAAATGGCTGAACGATGCACCGCAGACCATACGCGGATTGCAAGACGCTCTGTTGCCCGCCAAGGGTCCAATGGCAGACTTTCAGGAGTTGGCGGACGAAGTCAACGAACTGGGGACCGTCGACGCACCCGAAAAGACGCCGTCGGTCATTATAGAGGGGCCTGGCATCCTGGAAAACGTCGTGGGTGGGCTGCCCTCAATGTTGGCCTCCGTTGGCATTGTCATTTTTCTCAGCTTTTTCCTGATGGCTTCAGGCGACAGCATTCTGCGCAAGTTGACCCGCTGCGGGCGTAACTGGTCAGAGCGACGTCGTATCGTTGCGATCGCGCGATGCGTCCAGTCCGACCTGTCAAGGTACCTGGCGGCGGTTACTCTCATAAACCTCTTTCTCGGCGCTGCCGTTGCAACGACCATGCATCTTTTGAAGATGCCAAACCCGTTGCTGTGGGGGGCAATGGTCGCAGTGCTCAATTTTGCGCCGTACATTGGCGCACTCGTTTCTGCGGCTGTTCTGACACTTGTCGCGCTGACAACGTTTCCCAATCTTGCCGAAGCGCTAATGGTGCCGGGCTCGTTCCTCGTCCTGACCATCCTGGAGGGCCAGGTAATAACTCCGACCGTGCTGGGACGCCGAATGGCGCTCAGTCCGGCGATCCTGTTTGTTTCTGTCATTATCTGGGGCTGGCTCTGGGGTATCGCGGGCGCACTGATGGCGGTACCCATTACTACCAGTCTCAAGGTCGTCTTCGATCATTCACCAACGCTTGGACTACCCGCATCGTTTTTGGGCAAGGACAGCAAGGATTCAATTGTACAAAAGACAACACGAGGCCGGCGAACGCCAGTGAGATCAGCGACTCAGCCCTGAAGCGGCGCAGCTCGATACGCTGCGATGTGCTGCCTAGATTCGACCCAACAAAAGCAGCACCAGCAACACTGCGAATACAGCGCCGACAACGCCACTCGGACCGTAACCCCATCCTCTGCTGTGAGGCCAGGCGGGAATTACCCCGACAAGGATAAGTACCAGGACGATCAGTAGTATGGTTCCAGGACTCATTTTCCGCTCCTTTAAGTATTCTCGAACATTAGTCTATTCGGGGCCTGTGCCGGGCCTGTATGATAATGCGTTAGAAATTCTATCTTTACTTATCGCCGATGGGCGACGGCGCCAGTACGCCGCCGCACAAAAGCGTTTTCCTTCGATGGATCCGTCGGACGGCTACCTAGTCTGGCTTTACGACGAGTCGATCGGTAACAGAGGTCGCACCACTGCTGTTCGAGGCGAGCTTGATCGCAAGATCTTTCTCCTCATCGGACTTGACGACACCAGACAGCGTAACGACACCCTGCTTCGAATCGACATTGATGGCCATGCCACCGGTGTTGCCATTCATCAGCAGCTGCGACTTGATTCGCGCGGTGAGCGTTGCATTGCGTACACTTTGTTTGAATCCCTGTCGTTCTTTGGCGGCCTCGTCATCCTTCGTCATAGCTGCTTTTGTCTTATCCACGATTAACTCGTTCTCGACTTTGGTCACACCTTTGATGGACTTGGCGATTTCACCGGCGAGGTCGCGGTCTATATCGGACTCGACTGCCCCTCTAAGGTAGGCAATGCTGTTCTCGACGTCAGTATCGATGTCAAAGGAGTTGAGGTGCTCATTGAATAGCA
>JALHUQ010000013.1 GCA_022866645.1 Woeseiaceae bacterium
GGACCGATTCGAGTTCTTTATCGCCGGCCGTGAAATCGCCAACGGCTTCTCGGAATTGAACGATCCCGAGGATCAGGCCGAGCGCTTTCGTGCTCAGGTCGAAAACAAGGCGGCTGGTGACGACGAGGCTATGGCCTACGATCACGACTACATCCGCGCGCTCGAATTCGGCATGCCACCAACCGCGGGCATCGGCATCGGAATCGATCGACTCGTGATGTTGCTGACGGACTCGGCATCAATTCGCGATGTGCTGCTTTTCCCGCACATGCGACCCGAAGTATTCGATTAACTGCGACTAGTCGGGCTTAGTCATATACGGCAATGGGATCATAGTTAGCGACGAGTCGCCGACGCTCAGCTTCTCGCCTGACTTCTCGACTGGGACGACGGCGAGTAAGTTGTTGCCGGCCACGTTGAGGACATCGCCGATATCGCGGCCGTCCAGGGTGACTTTGTCGCCAGCGTTAACCGGGTGTGTGCTTTCGAATCGCAAGGTGCGGCGCTTGGGGGCACCCTTGTAATGGGTTCGGGCGACAATTTCCTGGCCCGTGTAGCAGCCTTTGTCGAAACTGATCGCGTCCAGCAAATCGAAGTTCAGCATGTGCGGGGTGAATTTCTCCACTTGCCCTGCACCGATGAATGGGTAGCCGTATTCAACCAGGAAATTCGCGCCGACGGTGGTTCCCTCGTCGAAGATGGCAAACTCCACTTTCGAGCGAAACCGGAATGTGGTGAGACGAGCGACGATGTCGTTCGCGGTTTCCACGGGCGCCGATATGGCGAAGCCGCCTTCGATGGGGTGGACGGTACCAAACCAGAGCACGCGACCTTTTGGGTTGCACCATGCCGCCAGAATCTCGGCTTCGGTCTCCAGTCGTCGCAGGTCGTTGGTCAACTGGCCCTGAAGAAACGCGAAAGCGTCCGGCCCGGTAACGTGGATAGTGGCTATCGCGTGCATGACTCTCTGTTACCTTTAGTTACCTTCAGGGTACTGCAGCACTTCGATGCCTCTGGCATACTCTTGCCATGAGCAGCGATGATTCGAAAAATAAGTCTGATTCCGAGGCCGCAGTAACGAATGATAACCCGCCTGTGGACGACGCGCCGCCAAAAGAGATTGGCGGCCGCGGAGGCCTGGATCCCACCCGCTATGGTGACTGGGAAAAAGCAGGACGCTGTGTCGATTTTTAAGGATAATGCCGCGAACTTTTCCGCAAGCTACGTCAACCAGAAGAGACTAAATGGGTAATAACGACAGGCCTCTGTCGCCGCACCTCTCGATCTATCGCTGGCCCATCACCATGACGACGTCGATCCTGCACCGGGCGACGGGTCTGGCGCTGAGCGCCGGGTTTGTCGTGTTTGTGGCATGGCTGTTCGATGCTGCATCCGGTGCCGCAAGTTACGCCGTCTTCCTTACCTATGCAGATTCGATTTTGGGCACGGCGCTGTTGATCGGCTGGAGTTTCGCTTTCTTTTTTCATCTGTCCAACGGCGTGCGGCATCTGTTTTGGGACGCAGGCCTGGGCTTCGAAAAATATCAGGCGAACGCATCGGCCTGGTTCGTTCTGATCCTTGCCGTTGTTCTGACGACGCTGTTTTGGTGGCTGCGCGCATGAGCTTACGCACACCGTTGGGACAGGTACTTGGGCACGGCGCCGCGAAAGACGGTACGGGTCATTTTTGGGGGCAGCGCGTGTCCGGCATGGCGCTCGCGTTGCTGGGGTCCTGGTTTATGTGGTGTCTTGCTGTGACACCCGACTTCGGCCATGCCGCGGTGCAGGCTGAGATTGGCCGCCCCGTTAATGCTGTGCTGTTGCTGCTGCTTTCAATGACACTCGCCTATCATTCCTACCTTGGCGTTCAGGTTGTCATTGAAGACTACGTGCATGCCGCCGGCATCAAATTAGCGGCACTCATTCTGTCTCGCTTCGCGCACATCTTGCTTGCGACCGGAGCGGTGTATTCAATTTTGAAGATCGGACTCGGCGCATGAGCGACTACGAATTTATTGATCATACTTATGACGTTGTCGTCATAGGCGCTGGCGGTGCCGGATTGCGCGCAACCTTCGGACTCGCTGAAGTGGGTTTCAAGACCGCTTGTGTGACCAAGGTATTTCCAACCAGAAGTCACACTGTGGCGGCTCAA
>JALHUQ010000107.1 GCA_022866645.1 Woeseiaceae bacterium
GAACGCCACGCCATTCTTGGTAATGCTGAAATCCAGGCGGAGGTCAAAGAGACCGGCATTGGGCGTGCTGGTGAAGCCCGTGAAAGTCATCACGAACGCGCTGGCATCGACGTACTTGTCGTAGATCGCCTGGTGCTGGTCACCAACACCAGCGTGACAAGTCGAACAAGACTCAACGTTCGCCGCCTGTATAGCAGCGGTAACGCTATCCGGTACACCCGGAGGTCCCGGAGGTCCGTCTGAACCAGCAGGGCCAGCAGGGCCGGCAGGGCCGGCAGCGCCATCACTCCCTTCACATCCAACCAGCGTGAACGCCAGTGTAAACACGACGAGGATGGACCACATCCATCTAAAGTATCCCGCAAACCGGCTCATGATCTTGCTCCTTAATCACTATTGTTATTACGCCAAGCTGGAGTTCTGCCGCCATTTGATCGAGACAGACCTCCGGCACTTGGCATAGCGTAGGGCTCCACACTTTCGGCAACACTGACAATTGTCAGTTTCGCGCTGGAAGGGGGGGGTGGATTCTGCGTATCCGGCACCGCCGTTGCGTCGGTTTTTACGTACTCCTATTTAAATAGACAGGGATATCCAAAAAAACACGGAACAAACCGAAAACTGATAAATGTCAGTTTCGGCTAGGTAGTTACCGCTATCGACGCGCGGCAGCAAACAATCGATAAAAGCGGTGGTCGACAGTTCCAGACAACTAAGGTGGTAAGCGATGTCGTGTGGCAATGGTGTGTGCCCTTTTTCCGAATTTCGGGCCGAAGGCGGTCCACTGTCGGATCCCGAAATCGGCTGTATTATCGACGGTGCTGCGCAGACAGACGCGTTTGAGCCGGGAGAAACACTTTTTCTCCAGGGGCAGTCGAGCACGAGTCTGTATTCCCTGACTGCAGGGATGGTGAAGATTTGTTCGCATTCTGCGAATGGACGCGAGCACATTGTCGGTCTGAGCAGCCCTGGTAAGATGCTGCTGGGTCTGCAATCGCTGAATGAAAATCGCTACGCCTATACGGCTATTGCCTCCACCGCAGTGCGCGCCTGCAGAATTAATCACCACGCGTTACTCGCCCGCGTTCACGATAACCCTGAAGTGGCTATGCGCCTGATCGCTGCGATCAATGCTCAGCTGGCGCACAGCAGGGCACTGATGGAAGTGGTGGGTCATTCGAATGCGATGGCCAAGATTGCCTCTTTCATCTTGCTCATGACGCCCGGGTCGGAGCATGGCAGCTGTGGTTTCTCAATGCCTTTTTCACGCTCGGAAATTGCCGGTATTCTGGGCTTGAGCGAAGAAACGGTGTGCCGCCTTATGGCCAATATGAAGCGTTTGGGAGCCATCGATGCGCCGCGCGGAAAAATTGAGATTCATGACTGGAATCAATTGCACGCGATCGCGGAGGGCGACCGCAACGCGCACCGGATCGCCGAATTGCATTAGACTCGGCAGATCGCGACATGTACCTATTGTTCGCTGTTTGTGGCCGGGACGAAAATAGACCTATGCCAAACGTATTCGTGCGTACCAGGAGATAGCAATGAAAATTTACCAATTTCTTTTTTCACTATTTGTAATGACCTTTTTTTCGGCGGCGAGCGCATCCGACATCGACGCGATGATAGGGCACTGCAACGACTGCCACGGCAACAATGGTGTTAGCCAATGGTCTGACGTGCCGACGATCGCCGGCATAGATGCCTTCGGACATGCCGACGCGTTGCTCATGTTTCGAGAAAACGAGCGACCCTGTTCGGAAAGTAAATACCGTCAGGGCGACACCAGTCGCGCGGCGACAACCATGTGCGCAGTCACCGCCGACTTGAGTGACGACGACATAGAGGCACTTGCCGACGCTTATTCGGAGCTGCCATTCGTACCCGCCGTTCAGAAATTCGATGCCGCGCTGGCTGCAACCGGAGCCGCAGTCCACGAAATGCACTGCGCTAAGTGCCATTCGGACGGTGGCTCAAATGTCGAAGACGAGGCATCAATCCTGGCCGGTCAATGGGCGTGTTACCTTGAGAACGAATTCGCAAGCTACCTGTCCGGTGATCGTGTGCAAGACAAGAAGATGGAAGAAAGTCTGGCAGCCTTGAGCGCGGAAGAGGTCAAGGCGCTGGTTCACTACTACGCCAGCCAGCAATGACAGGAGATAACGCATGGCATGACCGCCTGAGTAGGTTATTCGCGGCGATCGATGCCAAAGATACGGAACGGTTCCTCGGTTTTCTCACAAACGAGGCATCGTTCCGTTTCGGTTCGGCACCGGCCGTGAATGGAAGGGGAGCGATTCGTGCGGCAGTTGATAGATTCTTCGCTACGATCGCGGGCTCTCGCCATGTACTGGAACGAACTGTTGCGGGTGACGACGTCATGGTTTGCGAGGGCGAGGTTACCTACACCCGACATGATGGTACGGAGGTTAGTCTGCCGTTTGCGAATGTTTTCGAGTTGGAAGGCGGAATTATTTCGGCTTACAAAATCTACGTGGATGCCGGGCCGCTGTACAACTAACAGGAATCAGGACGACTCATGTGGCCGTTCTGACGAAAAGAAAGAGCCCAGAAAAAAAATGGATAAGATTGCGCGCGTCCCAAGCTACCTATGGCACTCAATGGCGTTAGCTCTGTTGCTGACGCTTGCAATGTCCGCCGAGGCGCAGGACATCAATTGTGCCAACTGTCATGAAGACATTGCGTTCACTTCTACGGCACATCCTGATCTCACTTGTCACGACTGTCATACTAACGTTACGGCGGAGCACCAGGGTAAAGACCTCGAGCCGCTGACAGACGAAATCAGCTGCGCGCAATGTCACGGTAAATTACTTCGGACTTTAAGTCGTAGCGCGCATAAGGACGGCGTGTCCTGCATTAATTGCCACGGCGAACCGCATAACATTCATTTAACCGACGATCTGTCGTCCGCCGTGTCGCCGGTCAATCAGATCAAGCAGTGCGGCGCCTGCCATGATACGCCGGCGTCACTGATCGATGGCTATCTGACCAGCGAACACGGTAAAGCTCTGCTGCTGTCCGGGCTAATTAATGCACCGAGTTGCAGTGACTGCCATGGCGATCACAGCATACTTCCGGTCGCGAGTGATCGCGCTCCGGCGGCGCACAAAAACTCGCCTGAAATGTGTGGCAGTTGTCATGTCATGCTACTGGAGAATTGGAAAAACCAGAGCGCACATGGCCAGCAATGGCAAGCAGGCGAGGACGGCCCGGTTTGCATAGATTGCCACGCGACCCACGCGATAAAAGACCCCACCACGGCAAGCAGCCGCCTGGCATCGGCAGACAACTGTGGTGGTTGCCACGATGAATTCCTGACGACGTTCCGCGACGGCTTTCACGGCAAAGCGAATGACCTTGGCTTTGTCAGCGGTGCGACCTGTGCGGATTGCCATACGCCGCATAACAATCTCCCTGAAGAAGATCCGCTCTCGAGTGTGAACGCAGCGAATCTCGTTGCCACCTGCGGCCAATGCCATGACGATGTAACGCAATCATTCATTAGCTACGATCCGCATAACGATCCGACGAACCCTGATGACAATTACGTCGTGTATATCATTTGGATATTCATGACGGGGCTCCTGATCGGTGTGTTCGCGTTTTTTGGCATACACGACATCCTCTGGCTGCAACGTTCACTGGTCGGCGTGTTGCGCGGTGAATTCGAAGAAAAATATGATAAGACCGGCCAATACGTAAAGCGCTTTACGAAAATGAACAGTCGCATGCATGTCGTTATCATTGTGACGTTCCTGCTATTGGCCATGACGGGATTGCCGCTCAAGTTTCACTCCGCACCCTGGGCGCAAGTGCTGATGGATCTGCTCGGTGGCGTCGAATCTTCCAGGTTCATTCACCGCGTCGCCGCTATCGGCACGTTCGGGTACATGGTATTTCATGTGGGCCACCTTTTTATTCGCTGGGTTATCAACAGAGAGAAAGGTCTGTTGTGGGGACCGAACTCCATGGTTCCGCAACCCAAAGACTTGCGTGATTTCTTCGCCAACCTTCGCTACTTCCTCTATTTTGGCGAGCGGCCTGCTGGCGACCGCTGGACCTATTTCGAGAAATTTGACTATCTGGCGGTATTTTGGGGTGTAATGATTATCGGCTTGTCGGGACTCATGCTGTGGTTGCCGGGATTTTTCACTTCCTTCCTGCCCGGCTGGACCTTGAATGCTGCCTACGTCATTCATAGCGACGAGGCCCTGCTGGCGACAGGATTTATTTTCATATTTCATTTTTTCCATACCCACTTGCGTCCCGAGAGCTTTCCGATGGACCCGGTGGTATTTCTGGGCAAAATGCCTCTGGAACAATTCAAAGCGGAAAGATCAATCGAATATCAACGCCTGGTTGATAACAACGAGCTGGACGACTACCTGGTCGACGCGCCGACAGCGAAGGAATTTCGTGATGCCTATATCTGGGGAACGGTGTTTCTAATTATCGGCATCACTCTCGCTATTGGGATAATCTTGGCGCTGTTAGGCGCCTGAACTAGCAGTACGACAAGCAAATTGACCTTAGTCTGAGGATTAATATGGTTAGGAATTTTATTGTTTCGATCACCCGCAGCGTAATCAGCCTTATTGGCACAGCGCTCTCGGTCGCAGCTCTGGTGCTCATCATGAGCCTGTTCGCTCTGGAGCAGTTCGGCTTCGAGGGCGGTCCCTATCTTGGCATTCTGACCTACCTGATTCTGCCGATGATCTTCATCGTTGGCTTGATTCTGATTCCGATTGGGGCGGTTTTGTGGCGCCGCAAGATGGCCAGAAGGCCTGGTGGCGAAACGACACAGATGATGCCTGTTTTCGATCTCAATGTGCCGAAGACACGCAATTGGCTGCTGATCTTCC
>JALHUQ010000108.1 GCA_022866645.1 Woeseiaceae bacterium
CGTGTCCACAGAGCGGTCGCAGAGTTCACGATCTTGGCCTCTGCGTCCTTGCTGCCCACGTCAATCAACGAGACTGGAAAACCTATGTGATCAGAATATTTTCGAATCAGGGATTGGATGCGGAATGAATCAGCGAACTCAGATTGTTCCTTCTTGAGGTGCAAGATGACTCGGGTTCCGCGTTCCTCGCGCTCGATATTTTCGATCGTGAATTCTCCCTCGCCCTCTGATTCCCAACGCACCGCCGCATCAGCACCCAGCCCAGCGCGTCGAGAATCGACCGTAACTTTGTCCGCTACAATGAATGCGGAGTAAAAGCCGACGCCAAACTGTCCGATCAAATGAGCGTCGTGTTTCTTGTCGCCGGTCATTTGTTGCAGGAATTCTGCGGTGCCGGATTTTGCAATCGTGCCGAGATTGTCGATCAGCTCGTCACGCGACATGCCAATACCATTGTCAATAACGGTCAAGGTTCTCTTTTTCTTGTCGACCTCGATGCGAATTCCCAACTCGGTATCGTTCGCAGTCCAGTCAGGATTAGCCAAGGCCTCGAATCGAAGCTTGTCCGCCGCGTCCGACGCGTTGGAAATCAGCTCACGCAGAAAGATCTCTTTGTTGCTGTACAGAGAATGGATCATCAGCTGCAATAACTGACGAACCTCGGTCTGAAATCCGAGGGTTTCGCGCTTGTCACTCACGCAATCGTCTCCCGACGCAATAGGGATACACACGATATAGGCTCTGCAGCCTATTTCAAGGTCAAGCGTATTTTTGAGACGGGGTGGATCAGACTATTTGTGCCCGGCTCCTGGACGGCGATGTCACCGACCGATAGAGAAGCGTGACGAATAGCAGGATAGAAGTCGCCAGGGCAAGCGGCGGGTGCAGTGTCGCCAGCCACACGCCAGCCAGCGCCCCTGCGGCGGCGAGTGAATAGGACACCAGCGTGAAAAAGAGACGACGCAGTCGCTCGTTGATCAGTCCGACCATTCCGTAAAGGTCGTCGAGATCATCGAGATACTGTAGAAAACATTCCATTGAGAGTTCCTAACGGACAATAGTCAGTAAGGGGCCGGCGTTTTGGGTATCGCTGCATTGCGTTTCCGCCTCGTCCATGTGCGCAAGGTTGGACTCCTTCGCGTGAGCAATGGCTCGATGGAAGAGTTCCCAGCGCTGGCGGGCAGCTTCACTCGTTAGCGGCAAGGTTGGCGATCCGTTTTTTCTTTGTTTCTTTGACATTCAGTGATCAACGGTTTTTCAAGGAGTGAACGAACTATAAATAGACCAACAAAATCTCTCCGTGAGGCAAGTCACAGCTTGCTTTAGAACTTCACCTTGTACGGCTTTTTTGGGGCAAATTCAGACGTAGTTCCGGAGCGTTCAGCGACACAATTCACAATCATTTGGAGCCGTGTGAGTTACCTCAGGGTATTACGTAAAACGCCGACACGAGGTCGGCGTTTTACGTAGTAATTTCACTATCAGTCGAGCATCAATCTTCGTTTTTCTGAGCTTTGGACCAACTGCGTTTTACTTGGTCCGTCCACTCGCGATAGCCCTTCCACGAGTACAGCGAAGGATCGATTCCCGATCGTCGACTGCGAGTCGTCGGCGCTTTCGATATCCAGCGTCGATACTGCTGCCAACCATCTGCGTCATTTGCCGCCGGCACCTTGCGGTCCAGCGTCGCATCTTGAGCATCACTTTCGGCATCCGTACCGTAGCTGTCTGGCCACTTCATGTGTTTGCTATCTGGCATGATTTTGCTCAGTCCATCCTATGAGCAAATGTTAAAGACGATTCACCATAAATCACAGGAACTACATCACAATGCGGAGCCCTGTATTTCTTATGTTTATCAGATAGTTATGTGTCGGTTTTACTTAATAACGTAGCAGGGATCGTAATTGGAACCTGAAATCTTCATACGTTGCTGCAAAACAAACGCCGCGAGTAGCAAGTCGAGCATCTTCATTATTCGCTTCGATCCTTTGATCTGAAACGGTCCACGAACCTCAATCACCGCAGCCGTATCTTCGCGTACATTGCCCGAGACGATGCCGGAGAAGACGCGCCGCAGATTCGCAGCCAAAATGTGGGTTGGCAAATCTTCGCTAATGTCGAGACCGCTCATGGATTCATGAGTTGCGACGAACGGGGTTTGAAATTCACGATCTATTTTCAATCGCCAGTTGAAATAGTATGCGTCGCCATGTCGATTGCGAAATTCAAGTACCTCCTCCAGACCGTTCTTGATCTCCTGCGCCACTCTGCGCGGATCGTCGATGATGATCTTGTAGCGTCGTTGCGCTTGCGGCCCGAGAGTCGCGGCGATGAATTCGTCGATCTGCTGAAAGTACGCTGCCGAACTTGCGGGACCAGTCATCACTAGTGGCAGCGGCTGCGTCACATTGTCCGGATGCAGCAGTATGCCAAGCAGGTACAAAATTTCCTCGGCGGTGCCAACACCACCTGGAAAGACCACGATGCCGTGGCCGGTCCTGACGAATGCCTCCAGGCGCTTTTCCATATCCGGCATGATGACCAGCGAATTGACGATCGGGTTGGGCGACTCGGCAGCGATAATTCCAGGTTCTGTGATACCGACATATCGACCATTGCGAATGCGCTGTTTGGCGTGGCCAATGGTGGCCCCCTTCATCGGTCCCTTCATGGCACCCGGTCCACAACCGGTGCAGACATTGAGTGCTCGCAGGCCCATTTGATACCCGACCAGCTTCGAATAGTCGTACTCGTCGCGGCTGATCGCGTGTCCTCCCCAACACACGACCATATTGACCTCGGCTGGCAGAACCAGCAGTTTTGCGTTGCGAACAATATGAAATACAGCGTTAGTAATGCCTTCCGACGAGTCGAGATCAAAACGGCCGCTGTCAAATATCTCGGCACGCGTAAATACGATGTCTCGAAGCACCGCTGACAATAGCTCTCTGGTGCCACGTATCATGACGCCGTCGACGAACGCGGCGGCCGGGGCATTCTTGAGTGAAAGCTTCAGGCCCCGGTCCTGCTGGATAAAGCGAACCTCGAAGTCACGATTAGCGTCGAGCACTTCCCTGGCATCGTCAGTTTCGTTGCCCGAATTCAGTACGGCAAGCAGACACCGCCTCAGCAAGGTGTAAAGTCCACCAGCACCGTTGTTTTTCAGCTGATCGACTTCGTGCTGCGAAAGAACTTCAAGACTGCCCTCAGGCCAGACTTCTGCATCAACGCACGTCGGTGATTCAGCCATGAATCAGGGACGAATTTCGACTGGAGTGTCGTCGCCGGTCATTAACCAGATATCGATCATGTCCGAATTCGACACCGCGATGCAGCCGTTGGTCCAATCCTGAGTTCGGTAGTAGGTTTCGGAATGAGAGGGAGCATTGGGTTGGCCGTGAATCATGATGGCGCCGCCGGGGTTAATTCCTCTTTTTTGTGCTTCGCGCCGTTGGTCGGCACTGGGGTAGGAAACGTGTATCGATAAAAAGAACTCGCTGTTCGGGTTGCGTAAATCGAGCAGGTACCTGCCCTCGGGCGTTTTGAAGTCGCCCTCTTCTTTCTTGTCACCTTCGGGTTGTATGCCAAGAGCAATCTTGAATGTTCGAAAAACCTTGCCACCGCTCAGCAGGTGAAGCTCGCGATTTGATTTGTAGACTATGACCTGGTCTGCGACTGGAAACGCGCCCGCCAGCAGAATTCCCGGTGCCAGCAAGATCAGGGAGAGCGACAATGTCAGTTTTCGAAGTTTCATGATTCCAGCCTAGCAAACCTCCGCCCGTTCGAACATGGCCCGTATCACACTAAACGTTTCGCCCAACGATCCAGCCAATTGCAAATCCGATTCCCCCTGCAACGGTCGTATAGACCGGCAGAAACTCAAACAGGCGATCAGGCTGAGCGGCGTCTGTGAACATTCCGTCCAGGTTGACCGAGTAAGCATAGTGCAAATAAAGCGCCAGACCGAGTGCCGGGATCGCGTATCCGACGACGCCGAGCGGCAAACGTTTGCCGGATCCAGCCCAATGACCATCGCCACGATACAAAACAAAGGCAGCCAGCAGGACCAGTATTGCGAGCGGAATTAAATTCCTTAGCACATACGGCCCACCGCTCTGCACGTCGTTGAACCAGAACGCGGCAGCGACCACCACCAGAATAACCGGGAGCATGCGCCACGCAATGATCTTGATCGCCCGTCCCATCAGCCCCGCTCTACGTCGCTTAACAATGGAATCTGGACTTTCGTGCCGGGCTGGACCCTATGCACGTCAATGCCCGGATTGTATTGTCGAAATAGCCAGATTGGCACATCGTATTTTCGCAATGCCAAAATCCAGATCGACTCGCCCGTTTTGATCGTATGTTCGGTAACGCCGCTAATGACATGCTCGCGGAAGAAACTGTCCTGCTGCGCGCTATGATAGGCAATGCGTCGCTCCTCAAAGCCTTTCGCATCGACCGCGTTCAAGTCCAGCTTGATGCGTTGACCAACAGCAACCGGTGTGTTGAACGCGAGGCCATTCAGATCTCGCAATCGCTGCGTCTTTATCTCCAGCCAGTCGCCGAAATGTCCGAGCGTTTCGAGCGGCTGTACTTCGATCGTGTTGTCGGCAGCAACACTGTAATCACTGGGGTCCGAAAGCAATGCTGTTTGCACAGTCTCGAGTAACGGCGTTAGCGGTTCGCTGGCCATCGCCGCCGGCACTATCTCTGCAACTTCAGGCTCGGGCTCTGTCATTGTGGTCTGAACCTCGGGTATTGGCTCGGGAACAACAATCGCGACGACAGTGGCGGCCGGTCCTGCGCCAGGCAGACGCAACCTCTGCCCCGCTCGAATACTGTTACCGCTATTCAGATTATTCAAAGCTACCAGGGTCGACACACGTGTATTGTAGGTCTCGGCTATCTGCGACAGCGTATCGCCACGCGCAACGGTGTGAAACATGTCCGGCAATTGTTTTGAGAAAACGACGGTCGAGGGCAAGGTATCCAATACTTCCGACAGCGGCCGCTGCAGAGCACTGGTTGGAAAGCGTATCTCATAGCCTTTTGGCAAGTACTTACTTTCCTGCCAGACCGTCGCTTGCAGGGCCGGATTGTGCTGTTTCAGTTTCGCTGGCGTGGTACCCAGCGCCTTCGTCAGGCCCGATACGGAAACATAGGTCGATAAGCTCGCGACGGAATAATCGGTTGGAGATTCAACGACGAGACCGGGAAAATATTTCTCGACGTTCTGATCCACTTCTTTCGCAGCCAGGAATGCAACGTAAAAGTTTCGCGACGCGAATCCGAATGTCCGGCCATTGTATTTGCGCAGTATGTCGACGTAGGCGGTATCACCGTATTGACTCATTGCCCTGCGCACTCCACCGAGTCCGTGATTGTAAGCGGTGATCGCCATAGGCCAGTTGCCAGTAATCGAATAGTTGTATGCCATCAGGCGGGCTGCTGCGCGTGTCGCAGCGTAAGGATCGTTTCTTTCGTCAACAACGTGATCCACACGCAAAAAGCGTTGCCCGGTGCTGCGCGTGAATTGCCAGATTCCGGACGCGCCAACGTTTGAGCGTGCGTCAGGATTGTAGGAAGACTCGACGTGCGGCAAGGCTGCGATTTCGATCGGCACATTCATGGCCGAAAATTCCTTGTTCACGTAATCACGCCATCGCCCCGAGCGTTGCAGCCCTTGTCGGAATCGATCCTTTAGTCCTTGCTGATAACGCATTTGCCCGGCGGCGGTGGCCAAGGTCTGGTTGCTAACGTCCGCTGGCCACAGCGCAAGAACTCGCGATTCTTCCGCCGTCAGGTTATTACGCTTGCCACTGGCGAGCGATTTCAGAACCGCCTGCAGTTCCTTGCGGCGCTTCTCAACGCGTCGCTGCCGCTCGCGGCTCGATATTTTCTCGGGAATGGGCAGCCGGTCGTAGACGACCGCAAGGTTGCGGTTATCGTGTAAGACGCCCTCATCATTGCCATAACGCGTGAAAACATCGATCCAGAAATCGACGTCGGGCTGCAGCTCCGGCGGTTGCGGGAATGTCTGATCGGCGACCGACAATCCAGAAAAAGTCAGGAAAATCAGTAATAAAAGAGGCTTAGTGCTTGTCATTTATATTAATTCAAGTTTCAATCGTAAATTATTGATTACTTCACAGAAAAGAGCCGCGAAATGCCGTACCCTGAGGGCAATATGAGCCCTGTCCATCGACAATCTGACCCCTGCCGCCGAGTTTGCCATTACCTCGCCGGATTTGCTTTGCTGTTATTGATTAACACCGCATCCGCCGGCGAAGCTGCTATGGATCCTTCCGACGACGGTACCGACGTTCTTGAGGACTCGATACTCGATGAAGATTCTCGTGCCAGCGAAACATCTGTCGCGGCAGAGGATTTATTGGATCCGGGTCTCGCCCATTTGTACATGGGCCCGCTGGCCAACGCGGTTACAAACGCTGAAGGACAAGCGAGACCGCTGCATTTGCTGGGCGTCGATATCGAGCCCGGTACATCACAGCGGCTGGCGTGGTCGGCAACACAACTATTTGAAGGTGTACCGGTGTCAACTCCGGTACTCGTCGTCAACGGTGCTGTACCTGGGCCGACTTTGTGCCTTACGGCTGCAGTACACGGCGACGAACTCAACGGTATCGAGATGGTGCGACGCGTATTCCACGATATTGACCCAGCGAAACTCGCGGGCGCTCTGATCGGTGTGCCGATAGTCAACGTACAGGGCTTTCGGCGCGGATCACGGTATCTGCCGGACCGGCGAGATTTGAATCGTTATTTTCCGGGCAATCCGAACGGCAGCGCCGGGGCGCGCATAGCGTACTCACTTTTCAACGACATCATAGTGCACTGCGATGCGCTCGTCGATCTGCACACGGGTTCCTTTGAGCGTGCCAATCTCCCGCAACTTCGGGCTGACCTTCGCGACCCCGACGTTGTTACGTTGACGCATGGTTTCGGTGCGATGGTCGTCCTGCACAGCAAACCGACTGTCGGTACGCTGCGCTACGCTGCAACGATGGCCGGCATTCCTACGCTGGTTGTTGAGGCAGGCGGGCCTTCGGAACTCGAACCGGCCGAGGTAGCGCACGGCGTAAAAGGTATCGAGACACTGCTCACGACCCTCGGCATGACGCGACGATCACGCCTGTGGGGAGACCCCGAACCCGTTTACTATCGTTCGACCTGGGTACGTGCCAATAACGGCGGTATCCTGTTGTCCGATGTTTCGCTTGGCAGTACGGTCCGCAAGGGGGACTTGCTGGGTTCGATTACTGACCCTATGAGCAATGCCCGTACAGAACTCCGCTCGCCTTATTCCGGCCGCGTCATCGGGCTGGCGAGAAATCAGGTTGTTATGCCGGGCTTCGCCGCCTTCCACGTGGGCATCGAGACCGACGAGGCCAGCGCGAGTGAAGAAGAAGTCAAGGTCGTGCAAAAAACTTCCGACAGTGGTTACGTAGACGGCATGTCCGAGTAAACTGCGGTCGCCATGACCGCAGAGCGCAAACCCCTTTCCAGCTACTGGAGCCCGAAATACTGGCCAACATGGATCGGCATGGGACTGCTTCGTTTGCTGTGCTTGCTGCCGCATCGAACCGCGCTACTGATTGGACGGGGTATTGGCAGGCTGGCGCACCGTCTTGGCGGATCGCGGCGAGCGATTGTTCGCCGCAACATTGAATTGTGTTTCCCAGGCCTTACGTTGGTTGAACGCGATGCGCTTGCTTTCGAGCATTTCAAAGCTTTGGGAATGACGCTGATCGAGATGGGACTTGGGCGTTGGGCGAGTGACAAGTCTCTGGCCTCGATAACCACGCTCAAAGGGCTGGAACACCTGCACGCCGCGATTGAGAAAGGGCAAGGCGTCATTCTGCTGGCCGCTCACTTTACGACGATCGAAATCAGCGGCCGGGTACTCGCGACTCAAATTCCACCGTTTGACAGTGTCTATCGCAAGAATCGCAGCAACTTCCTCACCGAGCTGCAGCGCAGCGGGCGCGAGCGCAGCGTCGCCAATACCATAGAAAAACGTGACATCAAGAAAATGGTCCGCAGCCTGCGCGCTGGCCGGCTCGTCTGGTATGCCCCCGACCAGAGTTACAGCCGAAAGGGCGCCGAGTTAGTGCCTTTTTTTGGTGTGCCAACGATGCATACGACTGCAACTTCAACGCTGGCGCGCCTTGGAAATGCCGTGGTGATTCCCTTTTTCCCGCGCAGGCTGAAGAACGGAACTTATGAGATGACCTTGCTTCCGCCATTTGATAATTTTCCAAGTGATGACGCGGTGGCGGACACGATGCGTTACATCGAAGTACTCGAGGCACATATTCGCATCTGCCCTGAGCAGTATTTCTGGATACACAGGAAATTCAAGGATTTGCCGGACGGCTACCCGAATTACTACTCGGATTTGGACGCGCTGAAATAGCCCTGCAGTAACTGCTCCCAGTTAGACCCACGGAAATGCAGTTTCGGATCCAGCCCCAGTATTTTTTTCAAGGACCGATGCAGTCGACTCAATGTTTTCTGCTGCCATGGCCCTGGCGGCTTCAGTGCGCCCTTGTCGAAGTCGAGCATCCAGACATCACCGTCCTTGTCGATCTGCACGTTGTAGGCATTCATGTCGGCGTGATAGACCCCGGCCTCATGAAACTTCCAGATTGCCGCGCCTAGCGATTGCCAAAACGCCTCGTCCCGATCCTTGACTGCAATGTATTGCGACAACGATACGTCGTCGGGAATTCGGACCGTGATGAGGTCGGCCGTATAAAATGTGCCGCGGCGACAAAAGCGCGCGGCTGCGGGGCGCGGAACATTGATGTTGTTCGCTGCAAGCTTGTCGAGCAATCGCCACTCAAGGAAACAACGCGTCAGGTCTTCACCCGAAAAAATATAAGAATCCCGCATGATCTTGCCGACGAGACCGCCGCGCATATAGTGCCGCAGGACGAACTGACGAGGCACGTTGCCGACAAACATCGTGTTGCCGCGTCCGGCGGAGCGCAGCGCTCCGGTCAATATCTCGGCATGTGGCCAGCCTGCCGCGGTAAATCGCTCGGGCGAAATCTGGTTGATAATCGCCTTATCGTATAGGATGGCGCCGTTCTTGGTTCTCTCGACGGTTTCGGTCAACGGGTCCGTCCTTCTCTCTTGTCTGATCTGATACTAAATAAACCGCCAGAAAAAATATGCATCATTCGCCTCTCGGCGATCGGTGACACTTGTCATGCTCTGGCGGTCGTTCGTCGCATCCAGGACTCACAGCCCGC
The DNA here is from genome assembly GCA_022866645.1 of Woeseiaceae bacterium. GTDB lineage: Bacteria > Pseudomonadota > Gammaproteobacteria > Steroidobacterales > Woeseiaceae > UBA1847. Next base: position 9,285 of record JALHUQ010000108.1, read on the forward strand.
TGCGAAAATTACCTGGATCATCGGCAAGACCGAAGCCTCGCTCATGGCCGATATACCGGACATCGAGTTTATCATCTTCGACAAATCCAAAGGCCGTCTGGCCTACAAAGATATACGACTTCAGCTCGACAATCGATTGTTCGACGTCGCGCTTTGTATGCACGCGTCGATGCGCGCCAATTTTCTTTGCCGCATTATCAACGCGCCAATCCGACTCGGTTTCGACCGCAGGCGGGCGAAAGATTTCCAGTGGCTGTTTACCAACCGTCGAATCGCCGCAGCTGGCGGGGAGCACGCACTTGAGGCAATGATGTCCTTTGCATCTGCAATCGGTGTCAAACCGCAGGCGATCCGCTGGGATATTCCTCTTAGTGCAGATGTGCGGGAGTTTGCTGCCGACTATAAGAGTCCGAACAAACCCCTGGTCGTGATCAGCCCTTGTAGCAGCAATCGTAGTCGAAATTTTCGCAACTGGAGTATCGAGCGTTACATGGCGACCATACAGCACCTGCGGAACAAGGGCTGCCGGGTCGTACTCACTGGCGGGCGCAGCGCGCTGGAAATCGAGTACGCTACGGCCCTGTCGGCGAATGGTGCGGCCGATAACCTCGTCGGCAAGACCTCTCTGAAGCAGTTGGCCGCATTGATCGACGCCGCGGATCTGGTCATATGTCCCGATTCGGGGCCTGCGCATATGGCGACGGCGTTCAGCACGCCCGTGCTGGGCTTGTATGCAACATCGAACCCCGACCGCACAGGCCCGTTTGTATCGCGAGAACTCACCGTTAACCGCTATCCTGATGCCGTTCGTCGCTACCTTGGTAAGGCGGTCCAGCAGCTACGATGGGGACAGCGCGTGCGACACCCGGACGCAATGGGTCTTATTACGATTGATGATGTTATCGGCAAAATCGATACCTTCTTCGATCTCGAGTCGACCACTGGCAACAACTCGTGAAACTCTCAATCATCACGGTCAACTACCGTTCATGGGGACACCTTGAAGCCGCTCTGACCGCGCTGGCCGACGATTTTCCCGATGACTGGGAAATCATTGTCGTCGACAACGAGTCGAATCCTGCTGATTTCGACTTGTTCGCCGCGCGTTTTCCCTGCGCCAGCTTTATCGCCAACCCGAACAACAGCGGTTTCGGTCATGCTTGCAATATTGGCGTCGCCAGGGCCAGCGGCGAGCAACTCCTGTTCATGAACCCGGACGTCATCGCGACGGCCGAACACATACAAAAACTCATGGCGATAAAAGCGCAACACAACATCGGTATCGTCGCACCCAAACAGGTTTCGGCGGCCGGCAAAGCGCAAAAGGTCTTCGACGATTTTCCCAGCCTTTTGAATCAGAGCAAGACGCTCAAAGCCCTGCTCCGATTCGTCTTTCCATCCAAATACCTCAATCCACGCGCGCATTACTCTGCGCTCACCTGGTGCGATTGGGTTACGGGCTCGGTACTACTGATTGACCGTGCAGATTTTGACGCTGTCGGTGGCTGGTCTGAGGATTACTGGATGTATGTGGAGGACGTCGATCTTTGCCGCAAGGCGCACGACTGCGGCATGAGCGTCGCCTACGCACCGGAAGTCGAAGTGATTCATGCCCATGGCGGCTCCAGCCGCATAAACGTCGACGTCAAATCCATGACTAAACTGGAAGTGATCATTTCCAAGCATGTCTACGCCCGCAACCATATGCGCGGTCTGCGGCGCTGGCTGATGCACACCTTGATCATTCTGTTGCGGACGCCGCTATTGGTGCTCGCAGCATTGTTGGACCTGGTGACGCTAGGGCAGGTGCCGGCACTCCGGGTTCGAAGTCGGATGCTGACGGGATTGGCACGCTACTACATGGGCGTTATGCGCACCGGCTCATGGCTCAGCCCGCGCGCTATGGCCAATCAGGCGCCGGCAGAATAATTTTTGCTAATCCAGTCTCGGTAGCTACCGTCCATCACGGCGCGCCACCAGTTTTCGTTCTGCAACATCCAGTTCAGCGTCAACTGAAATCCGGACGCAAAATCTTCCTTTGGATTGTAGCCAAGCTCGGACTGGGCCAGCGTTGCGTCTATCGCATATCGCCAGTCGTGACCGAGCCGGTCTTTAACAAAAGTGATCAATGATTCAGTTTTTCGACCGCTGGCGGCGGGTGCGTCAGGAAATTGTCCTGCCAGACGATCGTCCCTCGAAAAAGCGGCATCAATACTCACACAGAGCTGGTTGACGATATCGATGTTCCGCCACTCGTTGTTGCCCCCGATATTGTAGGTTCCACCGACTTGTCCCTTGTTCATGACCAGATCGATACCACGGCAGTGATCTTCGACATATAACCAATCGCGGATGTTCGAGCCGTCTCCGTATACCGGCAACGGTTTGCCCGTCAGCGCGTTGACTATCATCAGCGGGATGAGTTTTTCCGGAAATTGAAATGGGCCGTAGTTATTCGAGCAGTTGCTGGTTGTTACCTGCAAACCAAAAGTGTGGTGATACGAGCGCACCAAATGATCTGACGCCGCTTTGCTCGCGGCGTACGGTGAATTCGGTGCGTACGTCGTGTGTTCGGTAAATGGCGGATCATCCGCGCCCAGGGTTCCATAGACTTCGTCCGTCGAAACATGGTGGAAAAGATGCGTTTCGGGCGCGGCATCGCTATCCAGCCAGAGCCGGCGGGCAGCCATCAGCAGCTTATTCGTGCCGACCACGTTCGTCTGGATGAACGCATCCGGCTCATGGATGGACCGGTCGACATGCGACTCCGCCGCAAAATGCACGATGGTGTCGATTTGCTGTTGCCGCATCACGTCATCGAGCATCGCCTCGTCAAGAATATTGCCGTGCACGAACTTGTAATTCCCTCGGTCCGAAACGGACGCAAGATTCGCGAGATTGCCCGCGTAGGTCAAAGCATCCAATACGACAAGGCGATCGTCGGGATAGTGATCACTCCAGTAACGCACGAAGTTCGCGCCAATGAAGCCGGCGCCGCCAGTCACCAGAACACGGCGCGCCGTCGTCATTGCGGCGTGGCCTCATTAATGACGTCAAGCAGGTATTCGCCGTAGCCGTTCTTGCCGAGACTCTTCGCCAGCGCCTTGAGCTGGCGCGCGTCGATCATGCCGTTCCTGTAGGCTATTTCTTCCGGACAACAGATCTTAAGTCCTTGACGCTGTTCGATAATTTGCACAAATTGAGCGGCCTCAAGCAGCGAATCGTGCGTTCCGGTATCGAGCCATGCCGCGCCACGACCCATGAGTTCTACCTTCAACTCTCCATCGTCAAGATACAGTCGATTGATGTCGGTAATTTCGAGCTCGCCGCGCGCCGACGGTTTGAGATTTCTGGCCTTTTCGACAACACGCGCATCGTAGAAATAAAGCCCGGTGACGGCGTAATTTGATTTCGGCGCGGCCGGCTTTTCCTCGATTCCGATCGCCTTGCCACTGGCATCAAAATTAACGACGCCGTAACGTTGTGGGTCCTTTACGTGATAAGCGAAAACGGTCGCACCGGAGGCGTTTTCGGCGACAGCTCGCAGTTGCTCCTCCAGCCCATGGCCATAAAAAATATTGTCGCCAAGGACCAGGGCGACAGGATCGCCCGCGATAAACTTCTCGCCGATGATAAAGGCCTGCGCCAAGCCACCGGGCTCAGGTTGCACCGCATAGGAAACCGAAATCCCCCACTGGCTGCCGTCGCCAAGCAATTTCCTGAACGCGCTTTGATCCTCTGGTGTTGTTATTACCAACACATCGTAAATGCCCGCCATCATGAGCGTCGACAATGGGTAGTAAATCATCGGTTTGTCGTATATCGGCATTAATTGCTTGCTGACCGAGAGCGTCAAAGGGTGCAAGCGGGAACCGGTGCCACCGGCGAGAATGATGCCTTTCGTCGTTCGTTTGCTCATAGTCTGATTCGCCCTGCGCTCAGGCCTCGCGGTCTGTTCCGAGAATTTTGAAACCTGGAATCGGAATGATGTATTTGCCACCTGCAGCACTAAATTCTGCAGTGCTCTCGATAATGTCCTTGGCGAAATTCCACGCGAGTATCAAAAGGTAATCCGGCGGATTTTTCGCCAGCACGTCTCGATTCACGATCGGAATACCGGTTCCCGGCGAAAATCGACCGATCTTTTCCGGCGTGTCATCGACGATGTAGTCCACGGTTTCGCCATCGAAGTGGCACGCGTTTAATAGCGTATTGCCTTTCGCTGACGCCGCAAATGCCGCGATTCTGGCGCCACCACTCTTCAACGCCTTGATCTCCATCACAAGCTCGGCGATCAGCTCATCGATCTCACTATTCCAGGCCTCGTAAATTTCGACAGCGTGGTAACCCTCACGCTTCTCATGGGCGATAAATTCTGCGACCGCCGGCAAAACATCGTGACGACCCTTGTTACCGATAAAGACGCGAATCGTGCCGCCGTGAATTTCCTGTTTTTGCACATCAAAAACAACCATGCCAAGACTTTCCGCAAGCCGTCGGACAGGTTCGAGCAATACGTAACTAAGGTGTTCGAAGTAGATTGTGTCGAATTCGCGGTGCTCTATAAAATCGACGCCGTACGGAAATTCGAGCATCAGCGTGCCATCTTCACTGAGGCAGTTCTTCGCGGCTGACACAAAGCCGCGCACGTCATCGACGTGTGCGAAGACATTGGTTGCTGTGATCAGGCTCGGTCTGCCGTGCTCAGCGATGACCTTATCAGCAGCGTCTGCCCCCCAGAAACTGGTGATCGTCGGAACTCCCTGAGCTTCGGCGATTTCGGCGAGATTTTCAGCCGGATCCACATTCACGACCCTGACGCCCAGCTCGTCCTTGAACACCGACAAAAGCGCACCGTCGTTGCCCGCTATGTCGACCACGAGATCGCCGTTCTTCAAACCCAGTGAGTCTCGCATCGATCTTGCCATTACCCGGCAATGGTCAATATAGGTCCGACTGATTGAAGAACGATAGGCATAATTCGAAAACATTTCGCGTGGATCGATAACGACCGTCAGTTGTGACAGCGAACAATCACGACAATATTGCACCTGCATCGGGTAACGCTGCATGTTCTTCGCGTCATGCTCGCTCGCAGCCAGATTGTTCGCCAGCGGCATCATGCCGAGATTGAGATAGCGGAGCAAATCGGTGCTATCACAAATTCGACAATGAGTGACTTCGCGAGCAATGCCGTTGTTATTCTGCTTCACGTTAATTGGGCTACTTTCAGAGGAATGGGCGAATTGTACGCGGTAGGCTGGCAATAATCATCGCAGTCACTAAGAATCCACTGAATTTCGTGCCGGAATCGGGCATCATTCCCATCAACGTCAGCCCTGACACGCGCGGAATCACATGAGAAAACTACTCAATAAACTGCTCGTAAAATTCGGTCTCCTTATTATCAAAGCGCCGACGCTGCTGACAGACAGGAGTTTGACGACATCAGACTCTTTTCCACTCGCGTTGACCGAAAAGGTCACCGTCGATGAGGCCACTGATACTCCGGAAAA
>JALHUQ010000109.1 GCA_022866645.1 Woeseiaceae bacterium
AGAATCGCGAGGAACTGCCGTTCGTTCTGCGAGCCAACGACAACGAGTTTCCGATCAAAGTGCGGGTACGCGGCAAAAGCCGCATGCGTGTGTGCGACTTTCCACCATTGCGAGTGAACTTTTCAGACGACACTACGAAACAAACCGTGTTCGCTGACCAGGATAAACTGAAGCTTGTGACGCATTGTCGAAATGGCGTTTCTGATCAAGCGGATGTCTTGAAAGAGTACGCCGCTTACAGGATGTTCAACCTCATCTCAGACGCCAGCTACAAAGTACGCCTGGCTCGAATTACCTACAGCGACACCGACCAGGGAATGCAGGAAGCAAGCGTCGACCGCTATGGCTTTTTCATCGAATCGTCATCAGAATTGGCCGGCAGATTCGGTGCCGACGTCGTGCAAACAACCGGAGTCACATTGGGATCCCTCGACACGCAGCAAGCAGCTGCTGTTTTTGTTTTCCAGTACCTGATCGGCAATACCGATTGGTCTCTGGTTACCGCGGACCTTGACGACACTTGTTGCCATAACGGGGATTTATTCGAAATCGATTCGCGCCGCTACTACGTTCCATTCGACTTCGACCTTTCGGGCCTTGTCGATGCTCGATATGCGCGGCCGGATCGGTCCCTTGGGATGCGGAGTGTGACGCAGAGGCGATACCGCGGCTATTGCATTTCACCTGAAGCGCTAAAGGATGCGATTAGAGCTATCTCGGCACGAAAAGATGACATTCTGGGGGTAGTGGTGCAGGTGCCGGGCTTCACAGAGAAGGACATTAGTACGGCGGTAAAGTACCTGGACGAGTTTTTTGAGATGACAGACGACGTGGACAAGCTTGCAAAATCATTTGATCGAAAGTGTCTCTGATAGGCTGGGCACCTATGACGTCAAAACGACGACAACTTCTGTTCTGCACCAGCGTCAGCTTGCTGGTGGGTGGCTGTGTTGAGAAGGAACAGGCAGAGCCGACTCATAGCGCAGAGCTGGTCGAGGTGATTTGGCATCTCGACAATCTGGAATTTCTGGCCATGGGTTTGATTTAGGAGTTCAACGATGAAAAACATGACAGGATATTTATTCGTCACGATGTTGCTGCTCAACCTTATGGCTTGCGGAAAATCCGAGGTCAGCGAAGGCAGCAAGGTTGAAGCATCGGGCAAGGAAGCCAGCGATCCCGGTGCCGTGCCCGATGGAAGTGAGTGGGAACTCGACATGACCAAAATAGATGGCGCCTGGACAGTCGTTGAAAAGCAGCGCGATATCGCCATGGAGCTGGTGCCGGGCGGTGTCAGCAACGTGCTCGAAACCAAATTGCCGGAGTGGCATCCGGATCGCGTCATCGAAAGCGACCAGGGTGACGGCGTCATCATCTACGAATTCTTCGGCAAGACCGAAGAAGGTGAAGCCACCAAGATCGAAATCATGTGGCAGCAGGGCCGCGCCGAACTACTCGTTAATGAGTGGCTGCATTAGTTTTTCGAATCAGCCTTCAGCAAGCGAACCTCAAGCGGCGTCGCGCTGTTCATGTGGACATCCTGCTGCGGGAATGCGATGACAATACCGTTTTCATTAAACAGCTCGTCAAGGCGAAAACGCACGTCACTTCGGATTCCGCGTAGCTCTCGCTCACCGCCGACGTCGCACCAGAAATAGGCATCGAAAATAATGGCACTGTCGCCGAAATCGTCCAGAACGATGAGTGGCGGCGGTTCGGCCCGGACATCAGGGTGCTCTTTGACCGCTTGTTCTATCAAGTCTGCCGTCAGACGTAACGGCGAGCCATATGCCACCCCGACTTTGACGATTGTGCGGATCTGACGGTCAACCAGAGTCCAATTGACGACGACACGCTCCAGCATCTGACTGTTCGGGATCAACAGGTGTACACCGTCCGTGCGACGGATCTGTGTGGAGCGGTTACCGATGCGCTCGACGACACCCTGGTGAGTATCGACTTCGACAAAATCGTTCACTCGCACGGGCCGCTCGATGAGCAGAATCCAGCCGCTGATAAAATTATTGATGATGTTCTGCGCGCCAAAACCAACACCGATGGCCACCGCGCCGGAGACAAACGCAAAGGCGTGCAACGGCACGTGCAGCAAACTCAGCGCTGTCATTACAACGGCTGTGAGCAAGCCATAGTAGATAATGCGTTGCAAAATGAGCGCTGCGTCGGCACGCATTCCAGTTTTCGCCAGGCGGGTTCGAATGACGCGTTCGATGAGTCTGCTGACCAGATAACCCGCGACCAGCAAGGCTGTTACAAGAATCACCTGACCGACGTGGATATGAGTGCCGTCACTAAAGTTAATCAACGGGTAGGTCCAAATTGCGTCAAATGATTCCATGGTGTCCAACGATTAGGGTTCGATCCAATCCGATGACTGTACATTCAGCAGGTACGAATGCACAGCGGCGAATCGCCGCTCCGTAGTAGACGTGAAGAGGCAGCAAATGCTCCTCTCGCAAGTGGCAGTAGCGCGGTCCATCAATGCCGCTTTCCACTACGGAAAAACATATGTTGCCAAAGTGGAAAGACATTGTGTAGTATTGGCTTTCCAAACTGGAAAGAGAGTTAAGACGATGGACCGAAAAAACGAGATTACCCGCGACGAGGCTCAAGCGGCCCTCAATAGTATCGAGACCATGGAGAGTGCCGGTTATCGGCGGGCAGTGCCTCGTCGATGGTTTGGAGCTGGCATTGCATTCTTTATTGCCAGCCTATTTGCACTTTACGCATTGCAAGATCCGTATCCCTACATCGTATTGCCAATTCTGGGTATCGCGATACTGATCGTTTCGGCTCGCGAGAGCGCCGGCGCCTATGGGCGAGACTTTCCAGCCACTAAAGCGAGCAAGCTGGCATTTGTACTGTTTATCGCTCTGATGCTCGTGGCTTTTTTGGGCTCGATCTTTATTCGACGCGCCTATGATGTTTCCTGGCTGCCGGTCGTTGTCGGCTTATTGGCTGGTCTGCTTGTGTTCTGGATTAGTGAAGGTGAGAGGCGCTCCTATCTTGCCAAGGCCGAGGCTGGACAAGTTAAATGACCGAGGCGTTACTCAACACAGTCATCCATGCACCGAATCGTCTGAGAATTTGCGCCATACTGACGCCGCTGCAGGAGGCCGAATTCCAGGTACTCCGCGACGAACTTGGTGTGAGCGATTCTGTTTTGTCGAAGCATCTAAAACAACTCGAAGCAGCAGGCTATGTTGCCTTTCGAAAAGGCGCGGTCAACGGTCGTCAGCGTCTGTGGGCAGGCCTTACAAAGGCTGGCAGACTCGCTTTTTCGGGACATGTTAAGGCCTTGCATCGACTAGCCAGCATCGACGACGTCCAGCCATGACGAATCGTGACGTTACCGTCGGGCTGCAACTCTGCCAATATAGGACCACTCGAAATCTCGGACACTGTCCGCCGGCAAACTATGAATACTGAAGGCCGACTCCTCTCTCTGGATGTGTTCCGGGGGCTGACGATTGCAGCGATGATTCTTGTGAACAACCCCGGATCCTGGAGCTATGTTTACGCGCCCTTGTCGCACGCACAGTGGCACGGTGCAACGCCAACCGACTGGATATTTCCGTTCTTTCTTTTCATCGTGGGCGTCGCTATCGCCTTGGCGATCGGCCGTCGTAAAGAGTCGGGTGCGGAGCGCGCGGCGCTCGTTCGAAAAATTCTGTGGCGCTCACTTATCATTTTCGCGGCGGGTTTGTTCCTGTCCGCCTATCCGTATTTCGACCTAAGCACCCTGCGCATACCCGGTGTGCTGCAGCGAATAGCGCTCGTATATGGAATAACGGCAATACTGTTTCTTTGGCTCAATCCACGTCAGATGTTTTGGGTGGGTGTGGGGTGTCTCCTGTCCTACTGGGGAATGATGACACTGATTCCGGTGCCGGGCGGGCATCCGCCAAATCTCGAGCCGGGCACCAATCTCGGCGCCTGGATAGATACGACGTTGTTGAATGGTCACCTCTGGTCGCAATCAAAGATCTGGGATCCCGAAGGGCTGCTCAGTACCGTACCGGCTCTGGCGACGTCTATCAGCGGAATCCTGACCGGCATCTGGCTGCAAAGCGCACGGGACCACTTCGAAAAAGTGGCCGGTATGATGGTGGCAGGCGCTGCGTTGCTTGCGGCCGGCCTGGTATGGGACACGGTGTTCCCCATCAACAAGCAGCTCTGGACGAGCTCCTACGTTCTCTACACCAGCGGTATAGCGTTGCTGGTTTTCGGCGTTTTTTACTGGTGGATCGATATTAGAGAGCACCGCCGGGGCACACAGCCCTTCGTCGTCTATGGAACGAATGCGCTGATCGTCTTCGCTGTATCCGGCCTGTTAGCGCGAACGCTTAATGCAATTCATACGACGGATGTTGCCGGCAACTCAGTCAACATCAAAGCCTGGTTATGGGCATCCGTATTCGAGCCCGCGTTCGATTCACCGTACAATGCCTCGTTGGCGCACGCGATCGCCTACGTTCTGTTGCTGCTCGGTTTCGCCTGGCTATTGTATTCACGCAAGATCTTCATCAAGGTTTAGTAATGACAAAAACGTTCCGATCAAATTTCGTCACGGCGTTCGCGCTGCTATTCATTTCGCCTGTTGCAATGTCGTCGGCGCTCAGCGCCGATGAACAGCGGATGATGAGCTGGATCGATGCGAATACCGAAGACGCGATAGACCTCCTCAAGGAAACCGTCAACATCAGCAGTGGAACGATGAACCACAAAGGCGTTCGCGCCGTGGGCAAAGTGATGGCTCGGGAGCTTGAGGCACTGGGTCTTGCGACCGAGTGGATCGATATGCCGGAGGAAATGCAGCGTGGCGGACATTTGTTCGGTCACCGCTACAGCGACGGCAAAAAAAGAATTCTGCTGATCGGCCATCTCGACACGGTCTTCGAAGCGGACGACGGATTTCAATCGTATAAGCGCGACGGTGACACTGCTTTCGGCCCGGGCGTCGAGGATATGAAGTCCGGCAATGTCGTCATTGTGTATGCACTGAAGGCGCTGAAGGAAATTGGTGCCCTGAATGACATCTCCGTCACGGTCGTGTATTCCGGCGACGAGGAAAATGCCGGCTCGCCGTTAAGCGTGTCGAAACACGACCTTATTGAAGCGGGAAAATGGGCAGACGTGTCGCTCGGCTTCGAGGGAGGGATTTCATCCGACGGTCAGGACTGGGCGACGATCTCGCGGCGCAGTTCATCGAACTGGTATCTCGAAGTGACCGGCAAGCAGGCACATTCATCCAAAATATTCAACGAAAGCACGGGCCATGGCGCCATCTTTGAGGCGGCGAGAATCCTCAACGAGTTTGATCAAAAGGTTCGCGGTGAGGAGTACCTGACCTTCAATGCGGGAACCATACAGGGTGGAACCGACGTCGAATACGATAGCGAAAACAATCGCGGCACGACCTTCGGCAAGACCAACGTCGTGCCGAACCGGGTGATTGTTCACGGCGACATACGCACGATTTCACAGGCGCAACTCGAACGCGCTCGCGAAGCCATGCGTGAAATCGTCGCCGATCACCTGCCGCTGACCGATGCACACATCGAGTTTGAGGATCGCTATCCGCCGATGGAACCTAGCGAAGGTAACAAGCGCTTGCACTCGATACTGTCACAGGCGAATGAAGACCTCGGTCGGGGCCCGATGCCGATCGTGGATCCGTCGCGACGCGGCGCCGCAGATATTTCTTTCGTCGCGCCGTATTCAGATTCCCTGGCGGGCCTGGGCGCTGTCGGCGAGGGCGGCCACACACCGAACGAAAGTCTTGATCTGACGTCAATGCCGGTAGCGATCAAGCAAGCGGCGTTGTTGCTGTACCGGCTTTCTAAGGAAGAATAGCCTTAAGGAATCGACTCAGGTCGGGAGCGTACTCCCGCTCGCGAGCGCGTTCGATTTCGTAAATCGCCAGCCCCAAGTCGCGCAAGAACGGTAAAGCGATTTCGTCATACTCGTAAGTGTCGTCATTAAATGTTTCGTTCGCATTCGTGAAGATGGTCGCGGCCAGCAAAAACTCAAGGCCATTCTCAAAGTCGACGATGTAGGCGCAATCGGTGAGAAAGCCATAGGCGTCACCGGGCTTATTGAAGATGCGTATGTTTTCCGGAATCGTCGGCGCTGACCCACCGTACATGAAGAACTTTACGTAACCATCCGGATACCGTTCAGAATCGGAGTACTCGGCAATGCCGCTTTCGCTCGGGTACGCTGACATATTGCGATAAACGAATTGATAGTCGTCCTCCGTCAGATTGAAGCGACGCCGCTCCTCGACAAACTGCGGAAATATCAATGCCTGCACCACGTCGTGAAGATCCTGCAGGGCGAACACATTGTTGCCGCTGAAGTCTTTGGGACGATTGAGTAGTTCACCGTCAACGATTTCGGCGCGGCCAAGCAATATCGGTTCCTTGTGCGCGTAGTTAGTGTCGCTGATTTGCGCACCTTGCGCGTACAGGACCGTGTCGCCATCGACAAAAGTAACGGGATTGGTTTTGGCATTCTCCTCGGCGTTACGTGCCACCTCCAGTCGATGAAAGATGCGCGTGTTTTGGTAGCCCTTCTCGCGCAGCGACTCGTTCAGCGGTTTCTGGCCGATGAATTCGTACAAGCGGTTGAAAGCGTCGTTGTCGCTGACGAGCAATATCTTACGGACGTAGTGGCCGATGGATGGCAGACCTGTCGGAGAAGAAGGGTCGGTTAACGCGGGTGTCTGCCAGTCGGACGCGACGTCCGTCAGCATCGTCGTATCTCGATTCAATTCCGGGACAGCCAGTTCGTTGACTTTTTCGAGGGCAAGCAGTGCGGTCGGAAGTTTAACGGTGCTCGCCGGGTAGAAATACTGATCCGGATTGACGCCGTAGGTATAGCTCGTAAACCTTGGCCGGTTCTCGGCATCCCTGTCGATCTGCGTATAGATAATCTGCACACGATATTTATCAGGGTCTTGCATTACCGTCGCAAATCGCTTCGGCTGCGAATGCAGGAGTTCGTCCATTGATCCGTTCCATCCACTATTCTGCTGACAGCCACAAAGCAGGGCCCCGGCCAGTAGTCCGATCGCGCTACCGCGTACCATTAGATAACCGCAGGCTCGAGCAGGCGCAAGGTGCCTGCGTCACCATTCAGTTCAGCCTCGATGCCGATCGGCACGACGGTTTGCTCGCTGACGTGACCGATCATGAAACCCCGAACCACCGGAATGCCCAGGTCCGCCGTGCGGTCACGCAGTACTTCCTCGAGACTGAAAGTGTTGCCCTCAGTGTCACTGTCCGTGAACTTGCCAAATACGATGCCGGCAGCTTCCTGTAATTTTCCCGCCAGCCGAAGTTGGGTCAGCATGCGATCGATGCGATAGGGCGCTTCGTGAACATCCTCCAGAAACACAATTCGATCGCGAAAATCCGGTTCGAATTCCGTCCCCATCAAGACCGAGATCAAGGTCAGGTTGCCGCCGATCAGACGACCTTTCGCGATGCCGCCGGTGATGTAGGTGAGGCGATTAGTGCTGTCGATCTTACCTTCGCCTGCTTCGAATGGCGGTGCAGCGCCGATCAGCGTGGTCGGTGTCGGTTGCATCAACACCTTTTTGAACTCACTGAGCGAGTAATCGGAAAAGCTTGAGGATGCATTCGGCCCATGAAAACCAACGACTCCCGTTTTGGTGTGTATCGCTGTCAGTACGCCGGTGATGTCGCTCATACCCAGCAATACCTTGGGCTTGGCACGAATTAAATCGTAATCCAGGTACGGCAATATCCGCGGCGTGCCGTAGCCACCACGAAGACAAAAAATTGCGTCAACCTCGTCATCGGCAAACATGTTATTGACGTCATCTGCGCGCGCGCGGTCTTCACCGGCAAGGTATTGCTGGCGGTCAAAGATATGGGCACCCTTTTTGACCTCGAAGCCCAGGGAGCGAACGAGGTCAATCGAAAATCGAATTCCTTCGTCTTCAAGCGAGCTGCTGGCCGGTGCGACAAGCCCGATAGTGTCGCCAGGCGCGAGCCGCCGAGGCTTCAGTATTCTGCCGCTCCGAGCCGCAACGGCATTCGCGGCTGGCATTATGCTGGTGCCAACAATGAGGGCAGCGGCAATCGTCGTTTGGAGCAGTTTTCGTCGGTTCATCGGGATCTGGCCTGTACCGGGTTGTTGTGACTGGATTACATCAGAGATCGTTTGATTTATCATGGTTCGCATGTCCTGCCTTGCCATCATACGATCTGCGCGCAATGAAATGTCGGCGAACGAGAAGAAACTCGCCGATTTTATTCTCGAAAATCCGTCGCTGATTCGCGATTACTCATCCCAGCAAATAGCGGGTTCGGTTGGCGTCAGTCAGTCCAGCGTCGTCAAGTTCAGCCAGAAAATGGGCTACAAGGGTTTTACGGACCTCAAGCTTGCTATCCACGAAACCGTGGTCAAGCAGGAGTCCAATGTCGCTGTACTGAATGGCCGCCGCGCGTCTCGCGGTGCCGGTGTATCGCTCAAGAATCGCCTGTTCCAGGCCAAGAGCGATGCAATAAGCGGCGCCACGGATCTTAACGACGACGAAAGTCTGCGCGTGGCCGCAAGAGCCATCGAGTCGTCGTCGCGTGTGCAACTGGTTGGCAGTGGCGGCGCTTACAGCGTTGCCAGAGAAAGCGCGCTCAAGCTGATGAGTATCGGCAAACCCGTTATTGCAGACGCTGATGCCGAAGTGCAGATGCTGGGTGTCGCGACGTTGACCCGCGGTGACTGCCTTATCCTGATTTCCGCCTCGGGACAGTCGGCGCATCTAAGCCGTCTGGCGCAAGTGGCCAAGAAGGCCGGTGCAATAATTATCACGGTGACCAATCAGTCGGCGAATCCTTTAGCCGCTCTGGCCGACATCCGCTTGTATTCGGTGTCGGATGGCAGCGCTAGTGATATGCCGAACGTCGTGGCCGCGACCTCACAGCAGCATGTCATTGACCTCGTGTTTTACACCCTGGCGCAGTCGGACAAGCGTAGCCAGGACTCGATGACCAGAGGCCGCAGTGCAGCGGATCTGTCCAAAGTTAAATAGCGCCCGCCGCCGTTAGTCTGCAGCACCCCAGGGAATGTCGAGAGCGATCATGCTGTCATAGTCAGGCCGCCGCCGGATCACCCTGAATTCGTCGCCATCAACCAGGACTTCCGGAATCAGAGGCCTCGTATTGTAGGTCGAGGCCATGACGCTGCCGTAAGCGCCGGTACCTTCAATGACGATCAGATCGCCGGCTTCCTGCGCAGGCAGCTTTCGCTTGCGAGCGAACGTATCGCCGGTTTCGCAGACGGGTCCGACGATGTCGTAAAGCTCCTCCGGTGCGTTGTTTTGCCGGCCGCCGACGATCGTGTGGTAAGCGTTGTACATGCTCGGTCGTAAGAAATCGTTCATTGCGGCGTCGATGATCAGGAACTTCGTTGAACCATTGGTCTTCGTATAAATGACACTGCTAACGAGCACACCGGCATTGCCGACGAGCGACCGACCCGGTTCGACAATAATGTCGCAATCGAGATGCCCAACGGTTTCCATTACGATACGAGTGTAGTCATCGGCGTTTGGTGCCTTATCATTTTGCTGGTCGTAATTGACGCCGAGGCCACCGCCGAGATCAATCGTTGAGATTGTGTGGCCCGCGTCTCTCAGCTGCTGCGTCAGTTCGGCAATACGAGAAAAAGCCGCAGCGAAGGGTTTCAGATTCATGATTTGCGAGCCGATGTGCAGATCGACACCGCAGACTTCAATGCCCGGCAGCGTCCTTGCTTTGTCGTATGCCTCTTTGGCTATATCAATGGCGATGCCAAATTTGTTCTCGGATTTTCCTGTTGAGATCTTTTCATGAGTGCCCGCGTCGACGTCCGGGTTGATGCGAAACGCGATGTGTGCGGTCTTGCCGAGACGAACCGCCACGGCGCTGATGACCTCGAGTTCCTGCTCCGATTCCACATTGAACTGACGAATATCCTGCTGCAAAGCGAATTCGATTTCCCGAACAGTCTTCGCTACACCGGAGTAGACGATTTTCGATGCCGGAATCCCTGCGGCCAGCGCTCGGCGCATTTCACCCTCGGAAACCACGTCCGCACCTGCACCGCGCGCGGCGAGTAAGGTAATGAGCGCCTGGTTCGAGTTGGCCTTGACCGCGTAGCAGATCAGAGCATTGAAGTCTTTCAATGCATCCGCAAACGCATCGTAGCGATCTTCGATAGCGGCTCGCGAGTAACAATAGAACGGTGTGCCAACGGCATCGGCGATGTGCCGAACCGCAACATCTTCCGCGTAGTAGTGCCCATCGCGATAAGCGAACGCATTCATTTTTGGTGGATTCCGGCTGGGAGGAATAAATTATTATATTGGTTGACGGCCTCGGAATAAATGAATAGCTTGGCCGCTGGAATTTTGCAACCGGGGGAACACAACTTATGGACTGGTTATCGGTAGTCCCACCCGTAGTTGCCATCGTCGTTGTGCTTTGGCGCAAGGAAGTCATTGTTGCACTGTTGCTCGCGATTTTCTCAGCGGAACTGCTGCAAATGTCGTTCACCTGGTCTGCGCCGGGACCCGCAACGCTCAATACCATCGAGCGTATCGTCGGCGTTTTCAATAGCCCCGACAATGCCCGTCTGCTGATCTTCAGCCTGATGATCGGCGCGCTTTTGGCCTTTATTCGTGTGTACGGCGGCGTTGCAGCGATGGTCGAAAGTCTCATTAACCGGGGTATTGCGCGCAGTGGGCGGAGCGCCGCATTGCTGACAAGTGGTGTCGGATTGGTGGTTTTCGTGGAGTCGAACCTCAGTGTCCTGACGGCCGGCATCCTCTCCCGAGGCCTGTTCGACAAGTATGGGCTGAGTCGCGCCAAACTGGCCTACATTATCGACAGCACCTCGGCGCCGGTGTGCATCCTGATCCTGCTGAACGGCTGGGGTGCGTTCATCCTCGTGTTACTGAATCAGTACAACTTCGGGCTGAGCTCGGCCGAGGTGTTGTGGGGCAGCATCTACTTCAACTTCTACGCGATCCTGACCCTGGCCATCGTGTTCGCCACGGCTGCAACGGGCCGCTATTTCGGACCCCTTGCGACGAGCGCGGCCGGCGTCGGAGTGGATATACATCTCGAAGAGCACATCGCTGCAACGAAGCCGAGCTACATGGTCGTACCGCTCGTCGTAATGATTTTTGGCATGCTCGGTTTCATGTACTACACCGGCAACGGCAACCTGGCTGATGGCAGTGGCTCGAAGTCCGTGCTCTACGCGACAACGCTCGCGACCCTGGTTGCCTATTTCCAGATGCTCTTCGGCGGCGGCTTTCAGCACATCAAGCTCGTCAAGATTGCGTTTCAGGGCATGGGCGACCTGATGCCATTGGTCGCTATCCTGCTATTGGCGCTGGCACTCGGCCAAAGTCTCGGCGATATGGGTACCGGTGCCTATATCGCGAAACTGGTTGGCGGCAATCTGCCGAACTTCCTGATCCCTGCAATGTTGTTTCTGGCGGGAGCGCTGATTTCGTTCTCGACAGGCACGTCCTGGGGTACCTTCGCGATTCTGATTCCGCTGGGCATGCCGCTCGCAATTTCCCTCGAGCTGCCACCGTCTTTGTGCCTCGCGGCGATACTCGGTGGCGGCGTCTTTGGTGACCACTGCTCACCGATTTCCGATACGACCGCCGTGTCCGCTATCGCCTCGGGCTGCGATTTGCTCGAACATGTGCGTACGCAGTTGCCGTATGCGGTGACGGCCGGTGTGCTTGCATTCCTGATGTACCTGGTAGCTGGGATAATCTTGATATGAGTTCTTGCCGACGCCTCGTTCCCGCATTACTGATCACGGCACTCCTGGGCGCCTGTGCGACGCAACCACACCTGTCTTCCGGAAAAATCGACGAGCTTGTCGTTGCCGCGATGCAGGAATTCTCGGTTCCGGGCGTCGCCGTCGGCGTCATCAAAGACGGTGTCGTTGTGCATGCGGCAGGCTATGGCGTGCGCGAACTGGGCCACGATGAGCCGGTCGATACGCAGACGCTGTTCCGTATTGCGTCGACCTCGAAAGCCTTCACGACGGCGTCGCTGGCGATGCTGGTGGATGAGGGCAAGCTCAACTGGGAAGACAAGGTCGTTGATCATATCCCGGACTTCGCTCTCTACGACCCGTGGGTTACGAAGGAGTTTACGGTCCTCGACCTGCTCACTCACCGCAGTGGCCTGGTTAGCGGCGCCGGCGACCTGATGTTGTGGCCGAAGCCAAACCTGTTTACGCGCGAAGACATTATCCACGGGCTGCGCTACTTCAAGCCCGAGAGCGACTTCCGCACCGAGTACGCCTACGACAATTTGCTGTATATCGTCGGCGGCGAACTGGTCCCGGCGGTGACCGGTATTGCCTGGGAAGATTTTGTCGACGAACGAATTCTCGGCAAACTCGGCGCCAAACGTTGCTTCGCGGGGCGCATTCCCGAGTCGGAAATGCAGAACCTCGCGGCGCCTCACGCAATGATCGAAGGCGAGCTGCAAGTTGTGGATCGCAACCGCGCCAGCCCCGACGTTGACGTGGCCGCTGCAGCTGGCGGCGTGCGTTGCAGCCTGGACGACATGCTCAAGTGGACCACATTGCAACTCGCGCGCGGCAAACTTCCCGACGGTTCAGAACTGTTCAGTGAAGAACAGAGCCGCATCATGTGGAGTCCGCAAACGATACTCGGTGTCGACAGCACCGATTACGAACGTGACCGCACGCATTTCAAGGCTTACGCGCTCGGCTGGCGACTCGCGGATGTGCACGGCTACAAACATGTATCGCATACCGGCAGTTACACGGGATTTCGCGCTCACGTTATCCTGGTTCCGGAACTTGATCTCGGCGTCGTGATTTTGGTCAATGCATCAGCGAATAACGCTCGTGCCGCGATCGCAGAGGGCATCGTCAAGGCATACATGGGCATCGATGACGTCGACTGGGTTGCGTATTTTGCTCGGCAGGCTGAGGAAGAAGCGGCCGACGAACCCGAAGACGAGACGGCCGATCCGGATTTTCGGAACGGTAGCGTACTGGCGCCGCTCGACAGTTATGCCGGGCTGTACCGGGATGCCTGGTTTGGCGATGTCTCGATCGAAATGCGCGGCGATGAGTTGTGGTTTGCGTCTGCCAAATCACCGCGAATGCTGGGACGGCTGTGGCCATTCGAGGACAACACGTTCTACGCGTACTGGACCGACAGAACGCTCGAAGCCGATGCCTGGGTGAAGTTCGAAGTCGATGACGCCGGCAACAGCGGTCGCATGGAGCTCGTGCCGGTCTGGGATTATTCTGACTGGGACTTGAGTGACCTTGATCTGCAGCGGGTCAGGGACGAGTAGCCATGTATCGCAAAACCGAAGCGCACATCAACCTTGATGCGATTCGATCCAATTTTGCGCTCGCCTGTTCGCTGGCGCCGCAGTCGAAGAGTCTTGCCGTCATCAAGGCGAATGCTTACGGCCACGGCATGCTGCGTGTTGCTGAGGCACTGCAGGATGTTGCGCCCGCGTTTGCCGTTGCGACGATTGATGAGGCGCTCGAATTGCGCAAAGCCGGAATCAACAATGCCTTGCTCGTGTTGCAGGGCGTGACGACAGCGGCAGCGTGCAACACAGCGGCGTCCAATAATCTGACGCTCGTCGTACACACTCCTGAACAGGTCGAAGGTTTGATCGAAGCCGGAGTCTCGGTTCCGGTCTGGCTGAAAATTGACACTGGCATGCATCGTCTCGGACTGGCGCCCGGCGATTTCGCGGACGCGCGCAAGCGTCTGGCTGCCGGTGGCATCGATGTACAGGTCGCCTGCACACATTTCGCTTGTGCCGATGAACTGGACGGTGATGCAACGCGCCAGCAACTCGAAAGCTTTAACGCCGCTACCTCGGACCTCGACCTGCCGCGAAGTATCGCCAATTCAGCCGGTGTTCTCGCGTGGCCAGAGAGCCATGCGCAGTGGAATCGACCCGGCTACATGCTGTATGGCAGTTCGCCGTTCGCGGTGGATGTTGTAACAGCCCGTGAGCTGCGACCCGCGATGACATTGCGCTCCGAGATCATTGCGATTCGAGCAGTGCCAACAGGTGAGTCAGTCGGCTACGGCGCGCGTTGGACCGCAGAACGGCCATCCATCATTGGCACCGTTGCGATCGGCTATGCGGATGGTTATCCGCGCCATGCACAGAATGGCACGCCGACCTTGGTCAATGGCAAGCTTGCGCCACTGGCAGGTACCGTCTCTATGGATGCGATTACCGTCGACCTCACCGGGCACGACAATGCCAGGGTCGGTGACAGCGTTGAACTCTGGGGCTCCGGCATCGCAGTGAATGCGGTTGCCGCGGCGGCAGGTACTATCGGTTATCAACTGCTGACCGGTGTGTCGTCGCGGGTTCCGCGAACGTACTTTTAAGCAATCAACAATTTGCAGAAGAAAACTGCGCTTATCGCGCCGACGGCGTCCGCAAACAGCCCCGCGGGAATGGCATGTCGGCTGCGAATCACGCCAACCGAGCCGAAATAGACGGCCAGCACGTAGAACGTTGTTTCCGACGAACCGTACATCGTTGCGCCGATCTTCGCGGTCATCGAATCGACCCCGTGTTCATTGACCAGGTCAGTGAGCAGTCCGAGCGATCCGCTGCCCGACAATGGGCGCATCAGTGCCAGCGGCAGGTTCTCGGCCGGGAAGCCGACGACGTTAAGCACCGGCGCGAGCAGATTCAGTAGCATGTCGAGCGCGCCGGATGCGCGAAACATACCGACAGCAACGAGGATGGCGACGAGATACGGAATGATCCTGACCGCGATAGTGAATCCATCTTTGGCACCAACAACAAAGACCTCGTAAACCGGAATCTTCTTGACGGACAGGGCGTAGAAAGGAATCCCGACCAGCAGTGTGGGGATGATGTATTTCGCGACGTTATTCAGGCCGCCGACAAAAAGCTCAACCATGATCTTGCTCCTGCTTCTCAGCGTCCGGGACCAGCGCAAAGCGTTTTCGTTTCTCGAGAAATTTTACCGCCACGATCGCGGCGATGGTTGAGCACGAGGTTGCGAGTATCGTTGTGACAAAGATTTCGCTGACGCTCGCGCCCATCAGCGCGACGACGGTCGCCGGCAGGATGAGCTGCACGCTGGACGTGTTGATAGCGAGGAACATGACCATCGAGTTGCTCGCTGTGTCTTTTTGATCGTTGAGTTCCTGCAACTCTTCCATCGCCTTCAGTCCGAGCGGAGTTGCGGCATTTCCCAGGCCGAGAATGTTGGCAGACATGTTAAGCACGATCGAACCGATCGCCGGATGATCTTCCGGCACATCCGGGAACAGGCGTAACGTGATGGGACGTAGCCCTTTCGCGATGATGCGGATGAGTCCGGATTCTTCGGCAATCTTCATGATCCCGAGCCACAATGCCATGATGCCGATAAGGCCGATCGAGATTTCGACCGACACCTTCGCCATGTCGATCGCAGCATTCGTCACGGCATCTATTTTGCCGTTGTAGATGCCGGCACCAACGCCGATAGCCATCATGCCGAACCAGATGTAATTAAGCATATGTACTCCTTCCTGGTAGCAACTTATGCCACAGGTGAATCGGGGATCCGGATAAAGGGATCGTCATCAAGCGCATGCAGCTCGACGTCGTGTGAGACAGGCAGGGTCGCCTGATAATCGCCGTGTCCGCACGGGAAGTTGCTGATGACAGGGAAATCGAGGTCGCCGCAGACGTCCATGACGATCTCGTCGACATTCTTGCCGAAGGGTACCTCGGAGTCGCTCATCTCCAGCATTTCACCGATGATCAGTCCGCTGATGTGATCAAGGCTGCCGCTGTTCCTTAAGTGCAACATCATGCGATCGAACTTGTAGAGATCTTCGCCGACGTCTTCCAGAAACAGGATGGCGCCGGAGGTGTCAATTTGCTCGGTCGTGCCAAGTCGAGAATTCACCAGCGTGAGATTGCCGCCCCAGAGCGGACCCTGCGCCGCGCCGGGCCTTAGCGTCCGTGCCCTGCACGCGTTGGGAGCGCGTATCTCAAGGCCGGCTCGCCCCGACAGAATATTCTGAAATGTATCGAGGTTGTAATCGATCGTGTGCTTGCCGTAAGTGGTCAGCATCGGGCCGTGAAAGGTTACCAGTCCCGAGCGTTGCGCGATCGATGTCAGGCTACCTGTAGTGTCGCTGTAGCCAACGAAGATTTTTGGATTTGCACGAATGACCTCGTAGTCCAGCAGTGGCAAGACGCGGTTGCCGCCATAGCCGCCTCGGGCACAGATGATCGCATCGATTGATGTGTCCTCGAACATCGCATTAATGTCGGCAGCCCGGTCTTCGGGTGCACCGGCATAGGTGTCTTGTTTGAGTTCTGTGCTCCTGCCGAGGACACAAACGTAACCGAGTTCCTCGAATACCCGGACAGCGCGTTGTTGTCGTTCCGGTTCCAGCCAGTAGGCAGGATTCACGATGCCTATCCTGGCGCCTTTCAGCAGTCTTTTGGGTTTTATTTGTGCGGCCATTCAGGCAACGATACCACCACAGGATTGAAAGTATGAATCGAGAATCCGAAACTGAATCAACAATCGCTATAATGGGATTCACTCAATCGGACTCCCTGAACAAGGAAAGTATGAACATCCAAACGCCCTATCTTCTTTATCTCGCAGACGCCAAAGAAATTCTGTCGCTCAAGGTTGCCAAAAGCATTGTCGATTGGCGGCCGGAGCTTTGCGTGGGTGAAATTGCGCTTCCGGACTGTGCCGTTACCTTGGGCGTGCCACAGCTGACTCTCGCCGAAGCAAAACAGCGTGGTGCAAAGACCCTGGTTGTCGGAATGAACAATAGTGGCGGTACTATCGCAGCAAATTGGATACCCACTATTCTTGAGGCGCTGGAGTGCGGCTATGACATTGCGAGCGGATTGCACCAGCGACTCACGAACATAGCGGAAGTGAGGGCCGCGGCGGATCGCAATAACTGTCAGCTGATCGATGTTCGTCATACCGATGCCGAGCTAAAGACAGGTACCGGACTGCGACGCACGGGCAAACGGCTGCTCACCGTCGGTACGGACTGTTCCGTCGGCAAAATGTATACCGCACTCGCCATCGAAAAAGAGATGCGCGCTCGCGGAATTGACGCAGATTTTGTGGCGACCGGGCAATGCGGGATTTTTATTTCCGGCAAGGGTATGGCGGTCGATTGCGTGGTTGCCGATTTCATCTCAGGCGCCGTTGAGCAAATGGCGCCAGACAATGATGCAAATCACTGGGATATTATCGAAGGTCAGGGTTCGCTGTTTCACCCTTCGTTCGCTGGAGTCACCCTGGGATTGCTGCACGGTGCGCAGCCGGACGCACTGGTCCTGTGCCACGTCGAAAACCGCAGCTATATGCGCGGCATGAAGGCCCATAAGTTACCGAGTCTCCGGGATACGATGGAAATGAATTTGCAATCAGCGCGGCTGACCAGTCCGGATGCTCAGTTCGTCGGTATATCGGTGAATACCGTTGATTTATCTTCCAGCGACAGCCAGGCTGTGCTTGAAAAATACGCAGCCGAATTCCAGCTGCCGTGTGTCGATCCGCTCAGAACCGGCGTGGTGTCAGTCGTCGACCGGATCGCCGAGCTTTGGCCCCGGGCTTAAGCATCGCGACTGCCGAAAAGCTCGGCAGTATCACGGGTGATTTTCCGGATTAGCTCCTCTTGCTCTGCGCTAAAGTCGGACTGGTAATAGTTGGGTGCGCTGATGGTCGGCGCGCAGGCTGCAATGACTTTTTCGCCCCGGTCATCGTCGAGACCCAAATGGGTGAATATTCTTTCCAGGTTCTTGACGGTCTCGGAGCAGGTATCTTCATATCGAACGACAAGACAAGCGTTTGCGAGCGTTTGATTGTCATTCATGCGTTTGTGTAAATACCCATAGACGTCCGCCCACTGGCTTGCATACCAGGCAATGTCGTCAAGAGTCTGGCTGTAGTGTGCCCGCCGGTTGTCACTGACGATTATCGGGCAGCGTAATGGGCCAAACTCGTAATGCCCCGAGAGCTGCAATTGCCGTGAGACCCGCGAGTCCTCCGCATTTTGTTGGCTGAACAAGCGATGTTGTTTCAGCAGCGAGGCTACCTGCTGCACCGGGTCGCGAATCGGAATGATGAAGCGCGCGTCAGGAAACAGCTTCAGCAGGTATTCAAGACGCGTAACGTGGTAGTTGTTTTTGGCCAGGTA
>JALHUQ010000110.1 GCA_022866645.1 Woeseiaceae bacterium
ATGCTGCCGCTCGTCGCCAAGTGGCGCGAGAAACTCGTCGAGACTGCAGTCGAGCAGGACGACGCTTTGCTTGAGGCTTACCTCGACGGAAACATGCCCTCAGTTGCAGACCTGAAGCGCTGCGTTCGCAAGGGAACCATCGCACTCAACTTCTTCCCGACTTATGGCGGTTCTGCTTTTAAAAACAAAGGCGTACAGAATATTCTTAATGGAGTTGTTGACTATCTGCCCGACCCGACTGAGGTTACGCCGCAGCCTGAGATCGACCTGGAAGGCAATCCCACGGGTGGTTTCGCGATCGTCGATCCGGACAAGCCACTGCGCGCGTTGGCGTTCAAAATCATGGACGACCGCTATGGCGCACTGACCTTTACCCGCATTTACTCCGGCACGATCAAAAAAGGCGACAGCGTACTGAATACCTTTACCGGCAAAACTGAGCGTATCGGTCGTATCGTGGAAATGCATGCGAACGCCCGTGCAGAACTGGATTCTGCACAGGCCGGCGACATCGTTGCCCTCCTCGGCATGAAGATGACGCGAACGGGTCACACACTGGCGGATCCCGACCATCCGGCAACGCTGGAGCCGATGGTATTTCCGGATCCCGTTATTTCCATCGCAATCTCGCCCAAGGACAAGGCAGGTAACGAAAAGATGGGTGTCGCTCTGAACAAGATGGTTCAGGAAGACCCCTCATTCCACGTTGCAACTGACGAGGACTCCGGCGAAACGATCATTAAGGGTATGGGCGAACTGCATCTTGATATCAAAGTCGACATTCTGCGTCGTACTCACCACGTCGACGTTGAAATGGGTAAACCGCAGGTTGCCTATCGCGAGACGATCACTCGCAAGATCGAAGATACCTACACGCACAAAAAGCAGTCTGGCGGTTCCGGTCAATACGGCAAGATCGAATATGAGATTGAGCCTGCCGAACCCAACGCTGGCTACGTGTTCGAGTCCAAAGTAACGGGCGGTAGCGTTCCACGCGAGTACTGGAGCGCAATAGAAAAGGCATTCAAGTCCTGCATGGTTGCAGGCACGATGGCGGGCTATCCGCTGCTCGACGTCAAGTTCACCTTGATGGACGGTGCTTTCCACGCAGTTGACTCATCGGCACTGGCGTTCGAAATTGCGACCAAAGCGGCCTACCGCCAGTCCATTCCGAAGGCGGGACCGCAGTTGCTTGAACCAATCATGAAGATCGACGTGTTCACACCTGACGACAATGTCGGTGACGTTATTGGCGACTTGAATCGACGCCGCGGCATGATCAAGTCTCAGGACGCGGGTCCAACGGGCGTGCGCGTTAAGGCGAATGCGCCGCTGGCCGACATGTTTGGTTATATCGGCCATCTGCGTACCCTGACATCCGGGCGTGGGCAGTTCTCTATGGAATTCTCGCACTATGCGCCTTGTCCGCAGAACGTTTCGGATCAGGTCGTCAAGGAAGCCGCTGAAAGAAAAGCGAAGAAGTAGTTCTGCTTCGGCTACACATTCAGGCCCCTGCTGATGCTTTCAGCAGGGGCTTTTTTGTAGCTTGTAGCGCATCAAAAACGAAAAATGCAACAGCCGCCCATATGAAGCCGAAGCAGAACAAGTGCGCTGTGGTTAGGTGTTCACCGTAGTAGATGCCGGTGAGAAACTGCAGTGTCGGCGACAGAAACTGCATGAATCCCAGGGTTGTCAGCGGCAATCGTCTGGCAGCCAGCGCAAAGCACAATAGCGGCAGCACTGTTACCGGCCCAGCGATCATTAGCCATATCGTTGTCGAGCTATTGCCGCTGGCGAATGCCAGTTGTGAGGATGAGTACAGGTAGCCTATCCACACGCAGGCGAATGGCAACAGCAGGGCCGTCTCGATAAACAATCCAGGCATTGCACCAATGACGACTTTTTTTCTCACCGCCGCGTACACGGTGAAGCTCACGGCCAGGGAAAGTGCCACCCAGGGAATGACCCCGCCTGAAATTGCCAGGATGAGCACGCCGACCGTTGCGAGCACCACAGCGATCAGTTGATAAGATCGCAGGCGCTCACCGAAAAACAGAACTCCTACCAACATGTTGGTCAGCGGATTTATGTAGTAGCCCAGACTGGCTTCGAGAATTCGGCCGTCCTGGATCGCCCAAATGTAGATGAACCAGTTGATGGAGATGAACAATGCGGACAGCGACAGCCAGGCCAGCATCAATCGATGCGTCAGAGCGCGCGCGACTTCCGACCACTGACGACGAAACAAGAGTATTAGTGCGCCGAAAGGTACAGCCCACAAGACACGATGCGCCAGCACCTCACTGGCATCGACTTCACGAACCATCACAAAGTAGACGGGGAGAAACCCCCACATCAGGTAGGTGGCAAGAGCGGCGATT
The DNA here is from genome assembly GCA_022866645.1 of Woeseiaceae bacterium. Lineage (GTDB taxonomy): Bacteria > Pseudomonadota > Gammaproteobacteria > Steroidobacterales > Woeseiaceae > UBA1847. The sequence goes on from JALHUQ010000110.1 coordinate 2,382, forward strand.
ATCCCTTCACGCGTCTGCGTATCGGCGGTCGACATTTCCCCTAATCCGCCGAAACTTCGACGGGGCGATACAACAACCACGCTCTAAATTTTTTCATGCTGCGAAAGAAATCCTCTTGCATCACGTATAGCGCCGGAATCAGGAACAAGGTAATGATCGTTGCGAAAATGATCCCGTAACCGATCGAGATCGCCGTTGGAATAATCGCCTGTGCCTGTGGGCTACTTTCGAACATGATCGGTAACAGGCCCGCGGCTGTGGTGAATGATGTCAAGATGATAGCCCTGAACCGAGACGTACCCGCCTCAATCACCGCATCGCGAATCGCAACCCCTTCTGCTCGCGCTTTGTTAATGAAATCGACAAGAATCAGACTGTCATTGACCACGACACCCGCCAGCGCGATCAGTCCAAACAGCGAGAACATGCTAATCGCCCGTCCCATAACGATGTGTCCGATCACGGCGCCGATCGCACCAAACGGAATGACCGACATGATGATGAGCGGCTGCGCGTAGGAACGTAGTGGAATAGCGATCAACGCATAAATCAGGAATAGAGCCACGACAAGAGCCATCATGATTTTGCCCATGAATTCCGCCTGATCCTGGCTCGAGCCCTCAAGACCATATTTCACGCCGGGGTATCGGGACAACAATTCGGGTATGAATTCCTCGGACATCGTCTTTACGATCTGTTGCGGTTCAACTCGATCTGGATCGAGGTCCGAAGAAACGGTGACAGTTCGTTCTCTGTCCAGACGCGAGATACTCGAGTAGCCCTTGCCGAAAGATGCATCGGCGACAGAGCTGAATGGCACTTCATCGCCAGCCGGAGTACGAATGCGCATGTTCTCCAGATCCGCGATTGAGCGACGTTCCTCTATCGGGTACCGGACCATCACCCGCAACTCATCTTTACCACGTTGGATACGTTGCGCCTCCTCGCCATAAAACGCCTGGCGCACCTGACGTCCCAGGGACGACATGGTCAGGCCCAGCGCCTCCGCCTCTGGTTTTATCGTCAACTTGATCTCATCGCTGCCTGTCGTCGATGAGTTAGTGATGTCGAACAGACCCTCGTAGCTTGCGAGTTCCTGCGCAAGCTCTGCGGCTGCTGCCTCTAGCGCCTCGTAATGCGACCCACTGAGTTTGAAACTTAGTGGCGAGCCACCTCCGATATGTCCTGCAGCACGAAATTTCAGTTCCTTCATACCAGGAATTTCGCCAACGGAGTCGCGCCACATCTGCGTGACTTCCTTCATTTCAAACGGCCGATCTTCGGTAAAAGGAATCTCGACGAACATCTGTGCACCAGTATCACCGCGGGCGAATACGCCTATGTTTTGAATCATTGGCAGGGAATTCGGATTCTCCGCCACGTGCTTTCTATTGAGTTCCAGGAGTGCGCCCTCCACCTGTTCAACGGCGGCATTTCGAACATGCGGTGCGGTTCCACTTTGCATCGACAGATCGACCTGAATGAAGTCTTGCGCGAAATCCGGGAATATGACCACTCTTGCGATACCACTCGTCATCAGTCCGATCGACAAAATAAGAATTGCGCTGAATATCGCCAGAGTCAACCCGCGATTGTCGACCGCCCGTTCGAGCCACGGCTTGTAGTAGTCATGGATCAGGGCGTGCAGCCCGTGTTGCACATGTCGTTGCAATTTAAGGAATGCGCGTGGAATGCGTTCAGAGAAACCTATCGCCCGCTGCGGCCGAAACAGATCATCTTCGTCAACGGGCGCAATGTTTGCCTGAACCAGATGTGACGGCAGGACCAGCTTTGACTCCAGCAGCGAAAATGCCAGGCAGAGTATGACCACCAATGACATCGCCTCAAAAAACGGTGCGACGACACCACCAATAAACATCAGCGGTGCGAATGCCGCTATCGTTGTAAGAACTCCGAAGGTCGCAGGAACTGCAACACGGTGTACTCCCTGAATGACGTTATCGAGCGTATGTCCATCCCGGCGAATTTTGGTATAGACGCTCTCACCAATGATAATGGCGTCGTCAACGACAATACCCAACACGATGATGAAGCCAAACAAGCTGATCGTATTGATGGTCACTGGCCAGGCTGGCATTATCCAGAGCGTGCCCAGGAAGGATACTGGCAAACCGACGATGACCCAAAACGCCACCTTCATTCGAAGAAACAACGACAACACTACGAACACAAGAATGGCGCCGGAAATAATATTATTTTCCATTCGGTCCAGGCTGCCTTCCAGATATTTCGGCAAATCAATCCAGATATCCATACGGATACCGTCTGGTAAAGTTTTGCTCTTCTCAGCGATGTATTCCTTGACTGCCCTCGATGTTTCGATTTCGTTTTGTTGTCCGACAGCAACCACTTGGAGGGTCGCCGTAGGCTGGCCATTAAATCGTCCGAAACGGTCTGATTCGACGAAGCCGTCATTGATTGTCGCGACATCCTGTAGCGTCAGCCGCGTGCCGTCCGGATAGGTGCGCAAGACCAAAGCACCGAAATCCCTCCCTGTGTAGACCTGGCCTTTGGTGCGTAGCAGGATGTCACCCCCGTCAGTCTTGATCGTCCCGCCGGGCATGTCTATGGATGAATTCTTGATGGCTTGCGATATCTCGCTCATCGTCAATCCATACTCGCGCAAGGTTCGCTCAGATACCTGGACGCTGATTTCGTAAGGTCGATCGCTAAAATAGATAACCTTGTTGACCGATGGCATTTGCAGCAGCTCATCACGAATTTCGTTGCCGAGGGCCTTACGCGTCAGGTCCGTCAGATTTCCGTTGAGCGCTATCATTACCACAGGATTATTGACTTCCTGCTTGAAGATGACCGGCTTCTCGGTCAGCGCTGGAAACGTCGAAATCGCGTCAACGCGAGTCTTGACGTCGCTCAGTACTTGCGTCAGATCCGCGTCGGTATCAACCTCAATGGTCACATTTCCGGATCCCTCGAACGACTCGGATCGTATCCTCTTGATACCCTGAATATCCTGGATGGCCTCTTCTATTTTGATGACCACCCCTTCCTCAACTTCCTGCGGCGCAGCCCCCAGATACGACACCTGCACCTGAATCATGTTGAGCTCGAATTCCGGGTTGGTTTCCTGGCGTATGCTGCGCAAAGAAATGAGACCCGCAACGATGATCAAAATCATCAACAAGTTGGCGGCGACGTGATTCGCCGCAAACCAGGCAATGACACCCTTCTCCTCTGTTACACCGAGTCGACGCATTGTCAGTTGCTCGCTTCTTTGATCCGTACCTTCAACCCGTCAATCGCGGACTCCAGCACGGTAATGACCACCCTCTCGCCGGGTGTAGCGCCGGCGGATATGTAGGCGTAGTCGGAATCGGAGCGAACGATGTTGACATTGCGTATCGCTACTTTGTCCTCGGTGTCGAGAAACACGAGCTCGTTTGTCCCCCTGACGATTCCACGCGGTACGCGAATGATGTTCGCGGCGACTGTCCCCTGAATTGTAGCCGCGACGAAAGTCCCGATCGGCATGGGGATTCCGCTGCCGTGCAGCTGGTAGGGATCAGCCACGCGTGCGACGGCATAAGTTACACGGCTCTTTTCGTCAACAACGCCTTCCGTGCGAACTATCGTGGCCGGCCACTCAACTTGCTGACCTTTTTGTGTCGCTGACAGTACGACCGCGGGCCCGGTGGCGTCAGCGGATGCCGAGACGTCTGCCGCATTCGGCAAATCGACGTAGGCGAGGTCGAGATCGGTCAAAGGCAATCGAATCTCGGCGAAATCTGTTGCAAAAACGACACCCAGCCGTGTGCCGGCGCTGACGAACTCGCCCAGGTCCGTTTCCTTGCTACGTACGATCCCCTCGTACGGAACACGAATAAATGTTCGCTCCAGATTACGCCGTGCTCGCACGCTTTCTGCCTTTGCAGTGGCCAGCGCAGCAGCAGCGGATGCGAATTCCGATTC
>JALHUQ010000014.1 GCA_022866645.1 Woeseiaceae bacterium
AGGATTTTCAGCGGGCGGCAAAGCGGCCGTCGCGATTTCACGCCTCGACATGAGTAAAGAAATCCATGCGCTCAAGCCGGTATTCTTCCCTGAGGAAGGCACGGATCTCGAGCAGGCGGCGATGGCGTATCACGCCGAGCGTTGCCACGAAACCTATCGATTGACCGATTACGATGAAAACGGTCCAGTCTACGAGGCGGTCGGCTGCGGCGTGGACGAAAATGGCGTCGGAGTTGGCCCCCACGGGATCGGCAACACACAGCCGGGTTTCATGACCAACGGCTCCTTGCCGATTGCGGGCGCACCGTTCCAGGATCCCTGTATCGACGATACCGGCGCTCAGATGGTTCAAGATGCAGAAGGCAGCTTCTACGGTAGTGGCCTCAACTCCGGCGGCCTCGACGCGATGTGGAACAAGGACGGCATGACTACCCACGGTAGTTCCCCGTTCAACAGCACCACTCCGCGTCTTTACAAAGCAGCCAACGTGCAGTTCGACGCGGTCCTGAATAAGCTCGGCTACCACTTCCCGCAGCAGCGCATCATTACGTTGTGGCAGGACGTCGTGCCGACGGTTGACCAGGAACGTCCGCCGGAACCCTTCGTGCTGCGTATGAATACCTTTGACTGCACGGTTTATGTGCATTCGAATGTCGTGCCGAAGACCTACGAGTTGGATGACTATCAGGTTCGAACGCCGACCGATATCATTGGCCAGCATATTCACTTGCCGAAATGGGACCTGGTCTCTGCCGATGGTTCCGCGAATGGCTTTAACTACGAAGACGGAACGCTTTCGCCGGAGGCGGTGGTTGAGTTGATCCACGCGATCAATACCTACAATGCGGACAACCCTGGTAAAGAAGTCACTACAGATTACCGTGGTGCTCCTGTGGTCGCCTCGGACTCACACAATCTGACCGAGACCGGTACGCTCGAACCCGCCGACCATCCATTCTTTGGCCAAACGAAGTACGCGGACCGTTGGGTGGGCGCACGCAGCACGATGCAGCGCTGGTTCGCCGACCCGGTTGTCAACGTGCAGGGCGTGGACCGTGGTCTCGGTATCATCTTTACGCACGATCACTACGGCCCGTCGACGCACCAGCAGATCGGTTTGTACGCGACCGTGCTGATCGAGCCAGCAGGCTCGAAGTGGATGCATAACGAAACGGGCACGGAACTCTATACGCGTACCGACGGCCCGATTCCGCTACGAGACGGCGGCCCGACCTCCTGGCAGGCAGCGATCCTGACAGGCATGGACGACCGTTATACTGAGAACGTGAAGGCGGATAAGATCGACCCGTTCCGCGAGTTCTACTTCGAATACACCGACTTCCAGCACGCGTATCAACCGGGTGTCTACGTCGGCATGACGGCGGATCAGACACGTATCGGTCCTGATGGCACTGTCGGCGTCCCCTACAATGGTCTTGACGAGAATCATGACGGCTTCATCGACGGCATGATCATGTCAGGCAATAGCGATACCTATCGCGATGCTATCGCACCGCCGGTTCGTAAACAGGCGTTTGAGGATCCTGCCGACGATACCGATTTCCCGATGGATATCTGGGAATTCCCACCGGTCTGCGTGGGTAACGTGAGGACGAACAATCTGGACGGTACGGTGACGGATTCCGTTCCGCGCCCCTGTCCCGAAGCGATCACCGCGGACGACCCGGGTTTGTACGTTGTTAACTATCGCAACGAATCGGTGCTGGCGCGGGTTTACGACCCGAACCGACCCGGTCCGGATGCAAACGGCAACGATTGCAGTGACCCGGCTAATCGCACCGGTTGCGGCATGCAAGCCGAGGGCAAGGCCGGTGGTCTCGCTTTCGCGTTGGACTCCAACACGCATCGCCAAATTGACGCACTGAACACCGTTCAGGGCCTTGCGCCGGCCAGCTATTTTGATAGCACGCCGTGCAGCAACGGCGCGGGCGGCTCGGTCTTTTGTCCGCCGATCACCAATCCGGCTGCTCTGTCGGGCGGCGATCCGTACACACCGATGATACGTGTGATGGACGGCGATTTCGTGAGGACCAGGATGCAGGCAGGTGGCCAGGAAGAAGAGCATGCTGCAACATTCTATGGTCTGAAGTGGCTACAGGGTGGTTCCGGATTCGGTGAATCCAAGAACTCCGGTTGGCGCAACTCGCAGTCGGGTGGAATTTCCGAACAGTTCGCGTTGAAAATGCCGGTATTCGCCGATTACAATCAGCGCGGCAACCAGGCTGACTACTTGTACAGCTTCAATACGAGTATTGACGGCTGGGCCAGCGGTACCTGGGGCATCCTGAGAAGTTACAAGGGTGGCTCTCATGGCGAGCTCTATCAGCTACCGAATAATGAAGTTTCGAAATCGAGTTTCAAAGTGGGGAACGCCGGTAGCTTCGACAGGGTCTGTCCGACCACGGCTCCAAAACGCAGCTACGACCTGACTGCTATTAGTGCGAATCACGCCTTTGGCAGTGATTCGAGCGTGACGATTCAGGACCTTTTCCCCTCCTACCATGTGGGTGGCGCGCCGGACAGCGGCGGTGGTTCACTCATCTACAACTCGCGCGAGACCCTGGTCAGCGGTGCCGATGCGCTGGTGAAGTCCAGAGGTACAGGCCCAGATAACCCGGATCGCCACGGTCCTTTGCACGACCCGACTGGCATTATCTATGTGCAAACCGACGACCTGGTCGCGCTTGACCAGCATGGTCACGAAGTGCGCCAGTTCAAAGTAACGGGCAAGAGGGGCAAGGGCGGCTTTTATTTCGAGGCCTGGGGTACCGACAACAACGGTTCTTATGCAAAGCAACACACGATTGCGCTCAATGACTGGAATACCATTGATGATCGTTGTTTCTACGACAATTCCGGTGTGATCAGCTATGAGCCATTCCGGTCCGACTGCCCGGTAAGACTCCGACATGACGCACCGCGCGAGCCTGTTGTTATCCGGGCAAATGCAGGTGAGTGCATCGAGACAAATCTGCGTAATAAGGTTCTCGCACCAGCGACCTACACGGATGCCAACGGTACGCACCGTGTTTACCGGGGCAGTGACGTAAACTCGCCAGCATTCTTTGCCGCGCCCGGCTATACGTATATGGCTGACGTCAATGACAACGGCTCAGGTTTGACGGCGGTGGATGCGTCGGATATCGACTGGGATCAAACCCGCGATCTGGCCACCGGCAATGCGATTACGGCGGCGGTGCGTCGTGAGCGTGGTGCGGGCGATATCGGGATGACGTCATTCAACAACAACCTGATTCAACCGTCGGCCCATGTCGGTATGTACGCACAGCTCTTGGAGATGGACGTTACGAGAGACTACGGCATCAACGTTGGTCAAAACCCGTCGACCGCGACAGTCGTACCGGGCGGTCAGAAGACCTATAAATGGTATGCAGGCCACATTGGACTGGGTATTACGCAAGGCAAACGTGGCCCGTCAGGCACGCTCACGGCGACCCCTGTCGAGTTTGGCGGCTTCGGCATCATGCCAGCGGACCCCATCAAACAGGGTCAGAAAGGGCTCTACGGTGCGGGTGCTATTTACCCGGTTGGCAGTACCTGGACGGTGGATGCGGGCGGAACGACGTCCGCGTCGGTTACGAGCGGTGCCAAGACTTTCCGTGACTTCTCAAATGTCGCGGCGAAGGGTGCGAGCATTTTCTACGGCGACAGCTACCCTGTTGAAAACGTGCTCGGTGAAGGCACCTTCGGTGTTGCCGAGGATTCACAGGACATGGGCGGCATGGCCATCAATTACGGCAATGAAGCAATGTGGTTCCGCTTCGGTCGCAATCCGGTGGTTGCCTCTGGCAACGCCAAGTGCAATGGCGGACCGGACCATCCAGGCTCTGCAGAGTGTCTGGGCGGGCTCGATTCCGATACAGCGGAACTCGCCTTCCACAACTCGCTCGTCGGCGGGGATCCGCAAACAGCGGTCTTCACAGCGACGCCAGGGCAGCAATACCGCATGCACGTATTGATGCCAGTTGGCGCGGGTCGTGGTTCGACCTTTGACCTGCACGGTGCCGTTTGGCAACGCGATCCGTATGTCTGCCAGGGCAGCGTTGGTTATGATCTTGGCCTCCCAGGCAAGTGTGATACCGGTGGTGGCCTGCCGAGCGACGGTACAGTTGGATCGCAGGGTCTCGGCGTTAACCCCATCGGCTTCGCCGTCGGCGCTATCGAGAGCTGGTTACCGGGTGAGCATTATGAAATATTCATTCCGAAGGCCGGTGGTAGCTTTGGCGTGAACGGTGACTACCTGTTCCGCGATCATATGGGCCTCGGTAACACCGGCGGACTGTGGGGTATCGTGCGGGTTAAGCCTCAATGAGCCCTGAGCGGAACGAGTAGAACAATGCAAGACTAGCTGGCAGGGCGGCGCGCGATAGCGTGCCGCCCCTTAGCCGGCACGAACTCGACCGGGTGATGCGGAGGGGTAGCCCGGAACGAGCAAGACAATCAGCAGGAGGAAATGCGGTGTTACATTTCTTTGTTACGCACAAAATGTCGGTTGCACTGGTTGCGGCCGTTCTTGCGCTTTCATGCGCATCATTATCGACTACAGCATTGGCCGACGATGCATTAGCGGGACCGGAAGCGCCTGTTCCGGTGAATAAACAGACCATCCTGCGTGAAGGTATGGCGGTCGACTTCAATGCCGAACCACTGCATCCGGAGAGGACAGGTGGCAAAGTCATGGAAGGCGACTTCGCGAATATTTCATTTCGTATCTCCGGCGCTGACGACAACCAACCCCTGCAGGGTGTCTACCCAGGCGTCTGGATCGATCTGGTTCAGACCGCCGACGGCGAGAGAAAAGGCGTCTCGCTGGACTGCAAGAACAGGGTGGCCAGTTACCTGCAAGGTCTGGTCGGCATGCGGCCGATGATCGATCTCAACAGTTACTTTGTCATGGTGCTGAATCAGGATCCGAGCATCTCGGTTATTGATCCGGTCGTCGGTATCACTGGGATTACGAGTCTTTTCACCAGTATTGCACTCGAACGTCCGGGCGCGGACTGGGCGAAGACCACCGACGAGAAGTGGCTGTTTGTAACCATGCCGCGTGCCGGCAAGGTCGCGATGGTCAATCTCGATACGTTCAAGGTCGAAAAGAACCTGCCTGCGGGCGAGATGGCGATGCGCGCCGCTATTCAGCCGGACCAAAAATATCTCTGGGTGGGCAATGATATTCAGGGCAGCACGAAAAGCGGCGTGACGGTCATCGATATCGAGTCGGGGGAAATCGCAGCGTCGATTTTGACCGGCGCCGGTCACCACGAGATCAGTTTCTCGGGCGACAGCCACCGTGCATTTGTGACGAATCGTGAGTCCGGTTCGGTTACCGTTATCGACATAAGCAAGCTCGAAGTTATTAAGGAAGTCGACACGGGTAACGTGCCTATTTCTGTTGCTTACTCGTCATTGAGTGATGCCGCATACGCTGCCGATGGAGTGAGCGGGGTCATTAGCGTTATCGATCCGGAAACAGGGCAGATCTTCGGCAAGATTGAAACCGCGCCCGGTCTCGGCCCGATGCGCTTCTCGAATGACGGTCGCTGGGGCTTTGTGGTTAACCCAGAGGCAAATTTCGTCTACATTATTGACGCTTCGACCAACAAACTTGCGCATACTGTCAAAGTTGAAAATAAGCCATTCCAGATCGCTCTGACCAATACCTTTGCGTACGTGCGCTCGCTCGACAGTGAGCACGTCACCATGATCAACCTGCAGGAACTCAATCGTGGCGGCGACGTGATCCTCAATAATTTTGCCGCCGGAGTTTATCCCCCAAGTCAGGACGACGATATACGTATCGCGGACGCGATGGTGCCTGCTGCGCAGGATGCCGCGGTTCTCGTCACGAGCCCGGCAGATGCGACCGTTTACTACTACATGGAAGGCATGAACGCGCCGATGGGCGCATTCCGTAACTACGGTCACAAGCCACGCGCTGTGCAGATTGCTAACCGGGCGTTGAAAGAACTTGAACCCGGCCTGTACTCAACAACAGTCAAGGTGCCAATGGCCGGAACCTTTGAAGTCGCTTTTCTTAACGAGGCACCGCAGTTCTTGCACTGCTTTACGATGGAAGCAGCCGTAAATCCAAACGTGGAACACAAGACGGATCCGGTAGCGGTCGAATACCTCAGCCAGCGTGAGTCTCTGGTTGCCGGTGATGAGATGAAACTGCGTTTTCGTTTGTACCAACCCGGCTCGGGCAAGACCTTTGTCGATGCGGGCGGTGTAACGGTGAAATTCTTCCGGGCACCGAGATACGACCTGACCGAACTGCTGGCTACTCACGTTGGCGACGGTATCTACGAAGCGACATTGCCGTTCAGGGATGCAGGTTCGTACTACATTTACGTGGCGGCGCCGAAGCTGCACGCCGGCTATCAGGATTTGAACTACATGACGGTTTTGGTCGGTAAGGCGCGCACGTCACAAAACACGCCAGAGACAGGAAAGTGATTTCACGTAGTGTCGTCGTTGCAACGTTGCTGACGTGTGTCGGCTTTTGCGCGGTACCCGCTTACGCGCAGGAGACGGAGAGTGACCCACATGCTCATCATCGAGAGATGATGAACAAGGCGGAAAAGAAACAAGCGCAGATAACAAGAGTAGACCTTCGAGCTGCACAATTGCTTGATCAGAGTGGCATCGAAGTTGAACTCGTCGAAGACGTTATTGGGCAGAGAATTGTCGTCGTCGACTTTGTGTATACGACTTGTACGACAGTTTGCCCGGTATTATCCGCAGTTCTGATGCAGGTACAGGGCCAGCTCGGCGATCGGCTCGGTAGCGAAGTTGCTCTTGTGTCCATTTCGGTCGACCCGCAACGCGACACGCCGGCGCGCCTTAAGGACTACGCGAAAAAGATGCACGCGGGCGATGGCTGGACGTGGCTGACCGGCGAAAAATCCGTAGTAGACGAAGTGCTCAAGGATTTTGGCGCCTACACACCCAACTTCGAGGATCACCCTGCGATGATGCTGGTCGGCGATGCCAGTACGGGCGAATGGGCCCGTTTCCTCGGCTTCCCCGGCGCGAACCATATCGTCGATAAGATTAATGAATTGGCGGCTGCCCGTACGGCGCAGTCTGCTGTTAGGGAGTAACAAAATGAAATCTGTATTGCGCGCCGTACTCATGGTCATGCTGGTGATCACTGTGCAAGTGTCATTCGCTGCTGAGGACGAAGAAGAGCGTGCTCGCGAATATTTTTCGAACCTGGAACTCATCAATCAGAATGGCGAAACAGTTCGATTTTTTGAAGATGTTCTCAAGGACAAAGTTGTCGTCATCAATTTCGTTTTCACGAACTGCCAGGGCGCCTGTCCATTAATGACGCACAAACTGTCACTGGTACGCGACCAGTTTGAGGACAAGATCGGCAATCCATTGCAGTTCGTTTCGCTGAGCATCGACCCCGAACGCGATACGCCGGCGGCGATGAAGGCGTTCGCAGCGGAGCACCAGGCGGATCATGATGGTTGGCTGTGGCTCACAGGCAAACCGGAAAATCTCGATAACATCATCAAGCGTCTCGGCCAGTATGCCGAGGACATCGAAGCGCATTCGACGATGATGCTTGCCGGCAATGTCAACGCGGCACACTGGGTGAAAATCCAGCCATACGAGATGCCGCCGCAGATCGCGCAAAAAATTGCGCTGCTCCTCGAAGAAGGTTGACGGATTGATATGAAAATCACGTCGTTGCTGTTGGCGACGCTCGCGCTGTTCCTGACATCGGTGAGCTGGTCGGCAGACGAACGCCTGACCGATCTGGAGCAGCAAGGCAAACTCGTCTATACAGCTGGCGAGTCCGCATCCGGAGCACCGATTACTGCCGTGGTTTCGCGAGGCGCTACGCCTATCCCCGCGTCGATCCTGCCGTGCAGCGGCTGTCATGGCGACGACGGCGCCGGTCGACCCGAGGGCGGCGTTGTTCCCACGGATATCAGTTGGCAGAATCTGGTTTCGAGTTACGGCCACAAGCATTCCTACGGACGCTCACACCCGGCATTTGATGAACCGGGCATCGCGGCTGCGGTCTTGCAGGGAGTTGACCCGGCGGGCAATGAACTCGACATGGCCATGCCACGCTACGCGATACCAGCCGACGACATGACGGCGCTGATTGCGTATCTCAAGCGCATCGCAACGGACTACGACCCGGGGGTGACGGGGGAAGTCATTCGAGTCGGCACTCTATTGCCGACAGCGGGAAATCTGGCGGTCATGGGCAACGCCATGCGCAGTGTAATCGAGGCCAGTTTCGCCGATATCAATGCCGGTGGAGGCATACATGGCCGCAAGCTTGAACTCGTTGTTGCCGAGTATGATAACGATCCGGTGCGCAGTCTCTGGAATGTCCGGGATCTGGTGCAACAGGATCCCGTGTTCGCAATGGTTGGTGGCTTCACTGCGGGCCTGGCGATACAGCTTTCGGACCTCGCCGAAGAGCTTGAAATACCCATGGTAGGTCCTTTCTCACAGGCGCCGCGCGAAGGCAACGGTCTGGAGCGCCACAGTTTCTATCTCGCGAGTGGAATTGAACAGCAAGTCGCCGTACTGGTTCGTCACAGCGTATCTAAAGGCGACAAGGTCGCGGTCGTTCATCCTGCCGACTCTACCTATAACGATATCGTGGCCCGGGTACGTTCTGAGACGAAGAAAATCACCAACGAAGATGCGATCTCAATCAGCTACTCGCCGCCTCTCATCGATGTCGTCGACGTAGCCCAAACCCTGCAGAGCATGGGCGTCGATGCCATCGTCTTTCTGGGCCCAGCCAAAGAACTCAAACGGCTCGCGAGCGAATGTCAAACACAGGCGTATGCGCCGAACCTCCTGTTTCCAGGCGTATTCGCCGGTCAGGACCTGTTTGAAATTGATGACGATTTTGCGGGCCAGGTGATGATCGGTTACTCGTCGATTCCCGCTGATCATACCGCGGAGGGCGTGCAGGCTTTTGAGGCCCTGCATGCAAAACACCAGCTTGGCTACGAGTTCAGCACTGCGCAGATTTCATCGTATGTTGCGACACAGGTGTTTGCCGAAGGTCTGAAACGGGCCGGACGTAATATAAGCCGCGAAAAATTATTGATGGCGCTTGAGAGTCTGGCCGACTTTCAGCCGGGGCTGCTGCCGCCCATCAGTTACAACCGCAGTCGCCGCATAGGCGCTTTCGGTGCTTACGTCATGTTGCTGGACCTTGAAACAAAACAACTGAAACAGGTCAGCAACTGGATATCGCTGTAGCGCTAAGCGCAGCTGAAGAGGAAAGAACGATGTTTAGAAAAGGATTGACTGGATTGGTAATGGTGTTCATGGCGACTGCGGCAAGTGCACAGGGCTTCGGTCCGGCCGTGACGATTAACGGAGTTGAGATTCCGCGCGCCAAAGTGCAGGCGCAAACAGACCATCTTGTTAACCAGCGGGGACTCGGATCCGGGGGTATCACGCAGCCGGGCGCTTATCAGAAAATTCAGGAAGAGGTAGTCGAACAAGTCGTGGTGCAAGAATTGTTGTGGCAGGAAGCACAACGCCGCGGCATCGTAGTCGAAGACGCAGTGGTTGAAGCAGAACTTCAGCAATTGAAGAACAACTTTGACTCCGAAATGGCATTCAATTTCAAGATCGAGGAAGGCGGATTCACGGAGGAGTCATTTCGCGAGAACATTCGTCAGCAGATGTCCGTGCAAAACATGATTTCGAACGACATCGCCGCGAAGGTCGTCGTGGACGATGCTGCAATCA
>JALHUQ010000111.1 GCA_022866645.1 Woeseiaceae bacterium
CAATCTCTTTACCCAGCAGAGACTCGTTGATCTCACCGCAATAATGACTACGCATCGCTAAACCCAATAAAACCCGTGAAAAAAGAGGCGGAATGGTACGGGGAGCCGCCCATCGGCGCAAGCTAATCCACTGGGCGCTCGCCGCGATCCGGCAGATCGAATGGCAGCTCAGCCGCACGGTCCTTGTTCCATCTGGGCAAAACCACACCCAGCGAAATAATCATTTTTAGCGCCTCATCAACTTCCATATCCAGCTCTATGACGTCTTTTCTGGGTACGATGATGACAAAGCCCGACGTTGGATTGGGTGTCGTCGGCACGAAGCAGCAGACGACGTCCTCGCCGGTGCGAGACTCAATCTCGCCCAGTTTGCTCGCGGTCTGAAATGCGAGGCTATAAAGCCCCTTTCGCGGATACTCTATTAAGAGCACCTTCTTAAAGGACTGACTGGAATCCGAAAACACCATTTCGGCGAAATTCTTCGCCGCTGAATAGACCGTGCGGACGAAGGGAATGCGATTCATCAAACCTTCCCAACTGCCAACGAACGCCCGTCCGACAAAATTGGCGGCCAGCAGTCCGGTCAAGAACAAAACGACGATGGCCAGAATGATGCCGAGTCCCGGAATATGAACACCCAGCAGGTAGTCCGGTCGGTACTGCTCGGGAATCAACAGCAAAGTACGGTCCATCAGATTGACCGCGAACTTTAGCAACTGATACGTAACGGCCAGTGGAGCCCATACCAGTATGCCCGCGACAAGATAACGGCGAATGCGCTTCATGCGAACAAGCTCACGCTGAACTCGCTTTGCTATCGGCCGATGGCTTCTTCGTCTCGGTCGACTTGGTCTCGGTCGTCTTCACCTCTGCCTTCTTGGTCTCGTCTTTCTTCGCCGGCTTATCCGTGTCGCCAGACTTGTCAGAATCACCAGCCGGCTTCTTATCTGACTCGGCCGCAAGATTGCGTTTGTCGCCGGTCTTGAAGTCGGTCTCGTACCAGCCATTACCCTTCAAACGAAATTTTGGCGCCGACATCTGTTTGCGCAGCGACGCCTCACCACACTCAGGACAGTCAAGCAAGCGCGGGTCACTCATCTTCTGCAGGACATCGAATGAGTGCTTGCAGCTATCGCAGGTGTATCCGTAAATCGGCATTACGTGGGGCTCCGTCTAAATCAGTTGTTGCCGAAAGCCGGCGATTATAGCGTAGTTCACTTGAAGTCATCGCACCGTTCAGTGCTCTGAGGATGAGCGGTCTTCGCGCTAGGCTGCGCTCAAGAACTCAAGATGATCGTCCGTCACGCCAACCTCAATCGTGTCACCAGGCTTGAAGTTACCCTTCAAGATCTCCTGCGCCAACGGGTTTTCTACCTGCTGCTGAATCGCCCTCTTCAATGGCCGCGCTCCATACACCGGATCGAATCCAGCATCGGCCAACTTGTCACGCGCCGAATCCGAGAGGTGGATGCGAATATCCCGTTCTGCCAGACGATCTCGAAGGTAGCCGAGTTGAATATCCACAATTTTGCGTATGTGATCGCGTCCTAATGGGTGGAATACGACCAGATCGTCAATTCGATTGACGAACTCCGGGCGAAAATGGCTGCCGACGACCTCCATGACCGCGCTCTTCATGGCATCGTAGTTGTCCTCACCCGCCATCTCCTGGATCAACTGTGACCCCAGGTTCGAGGTCATTACGATCACCGAATTCCGGAAATCGACAGTCCGACCATGGCCGTCCGTCAGGCGACCGTCGTCGAGTACCTGCAACAGGACATTGAAGACATCCGGGTGTGCCTTTTCGATTTCATCCAGCAGAATGACGGAATACGGGCGACGCCGTATGGCTTCGGTCAGGTATCCACCTTCCTCATAGCCAACGTAGCCCGGCGGCGCGCCGATCAAGCGCGCCACCGAGTGCTTCTCCATGAACTCGGACATATCAAGACGCACCATCGCCTCGTCCGTGTCGAACATGAAGTCCGCCAGCGCTTTCGTGAGCTCAGTCTTGCCAACGCCGGTCGGTCCCAGGAAAAGGAACGACCCTATCGGACGCCTGGGATCAGACAAACCGGCACGAGACCGCCGTATGGCATTCGCCACGACGGTAACTGCCTCGCTCTGACCGACGACTCGTTGTTGCACGACCGACTCCATCTGCAACAGCTTTTCCTTTTCGCCTTCGAGCATCTTGCTGACCGGAATGCCTGTCCACTTCGACACGATCTCCGCGACCTCTTCTTCCGTGACGTTATTTCTCAGCAAGGTATTTTCTTTGTGCTCAACCTGCATCGCCTCCGCGAGTTGCTTTTCGAGTTCCGGAATTCGGCCGTACTGCAGCTCGGACATGCGGGCGAGATCGTTCGCTCGATGCGCCGTTTCCAGCTCGAGCCGCGCACGTTCGAGTTCTTCCTTAATATGTGCGGTGCCCTGCATGGCTGCTTTTTCAGCTTTCCAGATCTCGTCCAGATCGGCGAACTGTCGCTCCAGACCTTCAAGCTGTGACTCGATATCGGCCAGGCGTTTCGCCGATGCGTCATCCGATTCTTTCTTCAGCGCTTCGCGTTCGATTTTCAGCTGGATGATGCGGCGTTCCAGTTTGTCCATCTCTTCGGGCTTGGAATCAATTTCGATGCGAATTTTTGACGCGGCTTCATCGATCAGATCGATCGCCTTGTCCGGTAACTGCCGGTCGCTGATGTAACGATGAGACAAGGTCGCCGCGGCAACGATAGCAGGATCTGTTATTTCAACGCCGTGATGAACCTCATATCGTTCTTTCAATCCTCGCAGAATCGCGATCGTATCCTCGACTGTTGGCTCCTCGACCAGCACTTTCTGGAAGCGCCTCTCAAGCGCAGCATCCTTTTCAATGTATTGACGATACTCGTTAAGGGTTGTCGCACCGACGCAATGCAATTCACCCCGAGCAAGCGCCGGTTTCAACATATTGCCCGCGTCCATGGAACCCTCGGCCTTGCCGGCGCCGACCATCGTATGCAGCTCATCAATAAAGAGAATAATCTGGCCTTCCTGTTTCGCCAGATCATTCAGAACGCCTTTGAGCCGCTCTTCGAACTCGCCTCGAAACTTCGTGCCGGCGATCAGAGAGCCCATATCCAGCGACAAAATACGTTTGCCGCGCAGACCCTCAGGAACTTCATTATTGACGATGCGCTGCGCGAGCCCTTCCAGAATGGCAGTCTTACCGACGCCGGGTTCGCCGATGAGAACCGGATTGTTTTTGGTGCGTCGCTGCAAAATCTGAATCGTGCGCCGAATTTCATCATCGCGGCCGATGATCGGATCCAGCTTGCCCTGTTCCGCGCGCTCGGTCAGATCGATCGTAAATTTGTCCAGCGCCTGGCGCGTGTCTTCTGAGTTCGGGTCGTTTACCTGCTGGCCGCCGCGGAGCTCATCGATCGCCTTCTCTATGGCACCTTTGACCGCGCCTGCCTGCTCAAGCAAGCCCTTCAACGGCGATCTGTTGTCCAGTGCGGCAAGGACGAACAACTCGCTGGAAATGTACTGATCGTTACGCTGCTGGGCGAGCTTGTCGGTGATATTGAAAAGATTCGAGAGCTCCGAGCCTATGTGTACCTCTCCACCGGCGCCCTCTACTTTCGCCAGGCGGTCAATCGCATCGCCCAGCTGCGAGCGCAGCAGATTCACGTTCATGCCTGATTTGGTCAGCAGGCCCCGAACACCGCCGCCTTGCTGGTCGAGCAACGCGACCATGACATGAACTGGCTCGATGAATTGATGATCCTGACCCACAGCCAGTGACTGAGCGTCAGCTAACGCTAATTGAAACTTGCTTGTCAGTTTGTCCAAACGCATTCGAATCACCTGTGCCGATATTCGGCGAATCCTTAAACTGCTGCATAAATTGCGTCTATCGGGCTGTTTTCAAGGGGCATTCGAACCCACAAAACTCACCATGCGGCCGCAAGCCGGGTCACGCCGGTAGGAGTGAAAGCGCTGCTCGTCCAGGTAGGTGCAATATCCCCCACCGGAGATGTTGCGCACGCCCGCCGCCAGCAGTCTTTGCTTCGCGAGACCGTACAAATCTGCCTGCCAGCGGCCGCGTGAATTCGCCACAAAACACTCAGCTGCCTTCGGGTCCACCTTGACGAAAACCGCTCTGACCTCCTCGCCGACCTCGAAGGATGGCTGGGATATTGCCGGGCCCAGCCAGACCAGCACCTCGGCGGGATCCGCCGACAACGCCGCAATCGTGTTTTCGATGACGCCCGCCGCCAATCCACGCCAACCGGCATGAGCGGCGCCAAATACGCTGCCGTCGGCAGAACACAAAAGGACCGGCAGACAGTCGGCCGTGCGAACGACACAGACATATTTTGAATTCCCGCTGACGGATCCGTCCGCACTGGGGGGTGAGTCGAAACGGCCCGCTATGACCACTTTTGAGCCATGCACCTGATTCAGGTAGCAGGGATTGCCTGGCAATGGCAGCGTCGATTCACCGGTGCCTTTGAGCATTGTGCCCGCGACTATGTGTCGCGGCGCCGACCAGTCGGCTGCAATCCAGTCATTCATCCCTGGCGTCTCGACGCAAGATTTCTATCAGCAGCTGGAAATCCTTCGGCGGCTCGATTTCAAGGTCAATCATCTCGCCACTGGTCGGATGTTGAAAAGCCAGCCTGGCCGCATGCAGGGCTTGCCGCTTGAAAAGACGCAGGAACTGGATCAATTCTTCGGAAGCCCCTTTCGGCAATGCCAGTCGTCCGCCGTACGTCGGGTCGCCAACGAGTGCATGCCGACGATGCGCGAAATGCACGCGGATCTGGTGTGTGCGGCCCGTTTCAAGTTTTACATCGACATAAGTGAATGCGGCAAATCGTTCCTTGACGGTGTAATGCGTTACGGCCGGTCTGCCATTTTCCTGCACGCTCATGCGCTTGCGGTCGACCGGATGACGGGAGATCGGCTCCCGAACTGTGCCACCGCCGGTTAACGCGCCTTTGCAGACCGCCAGGTAGTGGCGAGAGATCTCCCGGTCCGCCAGCAGGCGCACCAGGGCTGTGTGCGCCGTCAGCGTTTTGGCGACCAATAGCAGGCCGCTGGTGTCTTTGTCGAGGCGGTGAATGATGCCGGCGCGAGGGATTTCCGCAAGACTTGCCACATGGTGCAGCAGACCGTTCATTAAGGTTCCGGCCGGGTTGCCAGCCCCGGGATGCACGACCAGCCCGGCGGGCTTGTTGACGACCAGCAGATCCTCATCTTCGTGAACGATATCCAGCTCGATCGACTCAGCCGTCGCCCGAACATTAATCTCCGCCAGCGGTTGAAACGTCACCATCTCGCCGCCTGAGACTGCGTCGCGAGGACGCTCTGGCCCACCTTCTACAAGGATCGCGCCTGCCAGCAACCACTCTTTCAGGCGGCTTCTGGAATATTCAGGAAACATTCGCGCCAGCGCCTGGTCCAATCTCAGGCCCGCAAACTCGGCTGGAATCGCAATTATTTGTCTTTCGGCGCTCATGACTAGACCTTGGTTTACGGTATACTCGCCGACCTTAAACCGCCTTACAGGCTGTGGCGGCATCTCAAAAAGACGACAGTATGCTATTTAAATCACAACTCAACCCGGTATTTTTGCAGCGTGCGCGCCTGCTTCTCATCGCGCTCCTCTGCGTTGGCTTATTGGCCTGCGCTGGCAAAGACGAGATTCAAACCGAGGTGGGGAATATCACCGAAGCCTACGAACTGGCGCAGCTGTCGGTCGATCGCAAGAACTACCGTAAAGGCATCCAAATCTTCGAGGCGATTCAGGCCCGCTATCCGTTTAGCGACCTTTCCCGCCAAATTCAGTTGGAGTTGCTGTACGCGTACTACAAGAGCGGCGAGTTCGAGCAATCCATTGAGACTGCCGACACCTTCATTCGCGAAAACCCCACGCACGCCCGCGTTGACTATGCGCTGTACATCAAAGCCTTGTCCTACTATGAAGGCGACGCGGGGTTTCTCGAGCGATGGTTCAGAAGAGACATTACCAAGCGGCCACCGAAGGATGTTGATCTCGCGTACGCGTCATTGCGGCGTCTCGTAGAGCGTTACCCGACGAGTGAATATTCGGCTGATGCCGAGCTGCGCATGCTGGCCATCAAAGAACGCATGGCCGCTTACGAAAATCACGTGGCTGATTATTATTTGCGACGCGGCGCCTACGTCGCAGCTGCGAATCGAGCGAAAGTCGCGCTTGAGGAATACAACGGCGCAACCAGCAACCCGGAATCTCTCAAAATCCTGGCAGAAGCGTACGACAAAATGGGTATGACCGACCTGGCGGCCGATGCGCGCAGAGTACTCGAGATCAATTTCCCGAACGAAAGCTAGCTAGCCCGGAAATTTGTAGCCTGACGTGATCGGATATCGCCAGTCGCGTCCAAATGCCCGACCGCTGATCCTGATTCCGGGCGGCGCCTGCCGCCGCTTGTACTCATTCCGTTTCACCATCTCCAATACGCTGATGACGGTGTCTCGATCGTAGCCTCGCGCCGTAATCTCGGCTACTGAAAGATCTTCTTCGATAAAGGCTTCGAGTATGGGATCGAGAACGTCATAGCCTGGCAGGGAATCGCTGTCTTTCTGATCTGGCCTGAGCTCCGCCGATGGTGGTCGGGTAATCACACGCTCCGGTATTGCTGGGCTCAGCGAGTTGCGATATCGAGCCAGCTTGTAGACCAGTGTCTTGCTGCAATCCTTGATGGGCGCGAAGCCCCCCGCCATGTCGCCATACAGGGTCGCGTAACCGACCGCCATTTCACTCTTGTTGCCGGTAGTGAGTAGCATCCGACCCGTTTTGTTTGAGATTGCCATGAGCAATAGCCCACGGCAGCGAGCCTGAATATTCTCTTCCGTTGCATCCGGCTTGCGTTCGCCCAACACAGGCAATAGCTGAGCGATCGTCGCCTCATACATCGGTTGTATCGGTATGACGTCGTAGCGGATCCCCAAGGTCAATGCCTGTTTGGCAGCATCTTCCTGACTCATGTTTGATGTATATCGAAACGGCATCATCACTGCACGAACGTTTTCCGCGCCGATGGCATCGCAGGCGATGGTCGCGACCAGAGCAGAGTCAATGCCACCTGAAAGACCGATAACGATGCCCGGAAACGCGTGTTTCCTGATGTAGTCCCGGGTCCCGGTGACCAGGGCTTTGTAAACGCTGGCCTCGGTATCCAGGAATGCGGCACATTCGCCAACTTGCGGCACGACCCCGGTCGCCGTGCCTCGAATTTCGACTTTGTACAGGCCTTCCTCGAATGGCGGAGCGCGAAAACTGATGTCGCCTTCAGCTGACATTACAAACGAGCCACCATCAAACACCAGCTCGTCCTGCCCGCCCACCATGTTTACGTAAATCACTGGAATCTGGACTTCCAGCACTCGCTTTTTCACCTGCGCTTCGCGATTCGCCTGGCTACGTGTCTCGTAGGGCGAGCCATTGATGGCAATCACACATTCCGCGCCGGCAGTCCGGCTGGCTGCCATCGGGCCCGGGCTCCAGACGTCCTCGCAAATATGAATCCCGATACGAATTCCGTTGATCCTGAAAACAGTCGGGCGCTTGCCGCGCGTGAAATAGCGCTCTTCATCAAACACGCTGTAGTTGGGCAATAACAGCTTGCGATAATGAGCGAGCAGCTCGCCGTCACGAAAGACAGCGCAGGAGTTATAGATTTTGTCCTCGTCGTATTCCGGAAATCCGATGAGGACCGCTATCGTGGATACTTTCGAGCGAATTTCGGCGATCGCATTCTCGACCATCTGGCGCAAACCGGCATGGAACAAGAGATCTTCAGGCGGATAACCGCAAACACTCAGTTCTGGAAAAACAACCAGATGAGCGCCCAGTTCGTCGCGAGCGCGGTTCGCATAATCAATGATTTTTCGCGTATTGCCAGCAACATCGCCGACCGCCAGATCAATCTGGGCCAGTGCGACGTTGACGACTTGGTCCATAGTCCGCTCCGGCGCGTTTCTAACGCTACGCGCCGATGATTTCCCGCATCATGGAACCAAGTTCAGCGGGTGACCGAACGGTTGCGACACCGGCAGCGTCCAGCGCTTTGAATTTATCTTCGGCCGTTCCTTTGCCACCGGCGATTATCGCTCCGGCATGACCCATGCGTTTGCCCGGAGGCGCGGTCACGCCAGCGATGTAAGCAACGACGGGTTTGCTGACATTGCTCTGAATGAATTCGGCCGCGGCCTCTTCGTCGGTGCCGCCAATTTCGCCAACCATGATGATGCCGTCAGTATCCGGGTCTTCCTGAAACAGCTCGAGACAATCAATGAAATTCATGCCTCGCACGGGATCGCCGCCGATGCCGATGCAGGTACTCTGGCCAAGACCATTGGTCGTCGTCTGATACACCGCCTCATAGGTCAGCGTTCCCGAGCGAGAGACCACTCCGATGCGACCTTTCTGATGAATAAAACCGGGCATGATGCCGATCTTGCACTCGCCCGGCGTAATGATACCCGGGCAGTTTGGTCCGATGAGCCGGCAGTTGCTGTCACGCAGCGCCGATTTCACCTTGACCATGTCATTGACAGGGATACCTTCCGTTATGCAGACGATCAGCGCGACACCGGCATCGGCTGCCTCGAGTATCGCATCGGCCGCAAACGGCGGTGGAACGTAGATCATGCTGACATCGGCACCCGTCGCAGCAACGGCATCGCGAACCGTGTTGTAAACCGGTACACCGAGATGGTCCTGCCCGCCACGCCCTGGTGTAACGCCAGCGACTATCTGCGTGCCATATTCGATGCACTGTTGGGTGTGGAATGAACCCTGGTTGCCAGTGATGCCCTGGCAAACGACCTTGCTTTCCTTGTTGACCAAAATACTCATTTAACTTACTCGTCAGGCTGCCGAAGCAACCGCCTTACGTGCGGCGTCGGTAAGATCCTCGGCCGCAATGATGTCAAGTCCGCTGTTTGCCAGCAGTTCGCGTCCCTTCATAACGTTCGTGCCTTCGAGACGAACGACGACCGGTACTTCTACGCCCACTTCTTTCACCGCGCTGATAATTCCCTCTGCGATCAGATCGCAGCGCACGATGCCCCCGAAAATATTGACGAGTATTGCCGATACCTTCGGATTCGAAAGAATCAATTTGAATGCCGCCGAAACGCGCTCAGCGGTTGCACCGCCGCCAACATCCAGGAAGTTAGCGGGTTCGCCACCGTGGAGCTTGATGAGGTCCATCGTCGCCATAGCGAGACCGGCGCCATTAACCATGCACGCAATATTTCCGTCCAGAGACACATAGTTGAGATCGTGCGCCGCTGCCTTGCGCTCTGCTTCGTCCTCCTGCGACGGGTCGCGAAGCGCGGCAATATTAGGCTGACGAAATAACGCACTGCCATCAATATTAATTTTGCCGTCAAGAGCGATAACGTCGCCGGCCTTGTTGGTGATCAGCGGATTCACTTCAATCAGGCTCGCATCCGTGTCGAGATAGAGCTTATAGAGCTTTTTTAGCAGATCGCCAAACTGGCGCTGCTGCTTCTTGTCCAGCTCGAGACCAAATGCGAGCAAGCGCGCCTGATAGTCCTGCAGGCCCGCATCCGGCGCTACCGAGACCGAAAAAATCTTCTCAGGCGTTTCCACCGCGACTTTCTCAATATCCATACCGCCCGCCGCCGACGCGATGAACGACACTCGGCTGACTTCTCGATCCACGAGCATACTGAGATACAGTTCGCGCTCGATTTCTGAGCCTTCCTCGATATACACCGTATTGACAGGCAGCCCTTCTGGTCCGGTCTGGTGGGTGACGAGCTGTGTACCGAGCATGCCGTCAGCAAACTTTTTCACATCATCGAGCGTTCGCGCCAATTTCACGCCGCCCGCTTTGCCGCGACCGCCCGCGTGTACCTGGGCTTTTACGACCCAAAGATTGCCGCCAAGTTGCTTGGCTGCCTTGACGGCCGAATCCGGGGAGTCCGCCGGTATGCCGCGCGGTACCGCAATACCGTAGTCGGCGAATAATCGTTTTGATTGATATTCGTGAAGATTCATCAGGTTTACTTGTGTGTATAAGGAAGGTTTCGCGAATGCCGCGAAAAAGACACCGTATTTTGTCGGTTTGCGGGACCGAAGTCTATATTCAGTCTACAATTCGCCAATGACTCAGGCACAAACCGAGAGCCTCCTGAAACGGACCTTCCGCGGCAGTCGGGACGCTCTAATACAAAAAACCATTGACGAACCCGATCTGACCTGGCGCGTGCTAGTCACGCTAAATGTGTTTCGTTTGCTGACCTGTGTCGCATTGTTCGGTCTGTTTTTCGCCAAAACTGACCCGCGGTTTTTTGGCCACCAAAATCCCACGCTCTACGTTGGCACTGCTGCGGGATACCTGCTATTCGCCATTTTCTCCGGCTTTGCGTTGAAACACCGGTGGCTGCCCAAGACATTAATGGGCACCTCGCAGATCGTTGTCGACATCGCGGCTATAGTGGCATTGATGCACGCGAGCAGCGGTATCTCGAGCGGCATCGGCGGGCTGATTATCATCTACGTCGGGGCGGGCAGTCTGGTTTTGCCTGCCAGGTATCCGTCGATTTTGGCGGCATTGGCCACGTTTGCCATTCTGGGGCAACAACTTGCCGCGCAGATTTTGGACTTGCCTACGCCGACAAACTACCCGGCCGCCGGTATCCTGAGCGGCATTATCTTCGCTATCGCGCTTGCCGCGCAGCCACTGGCCCGTCGCATCCAGACGAGCGAGGCGCTGGCTCGGCAATTTGGCGTCGATCTCAAGAACCTGTCCGAACTCAACCAATACATAGTGCAGCATTTACGCGAGAGTATCGTTGTCATTGACGCTGAAGACGATATTCGGTTGATCAATAGCTCGGCCATTCGCTTGCTGGGGTCGGCGGAGACTTACGCCGGAACACCGCTTGCCGACGCGTTCGAGCCACTGGCGACGCATATTCAAGAGTGGAGAAAAAACGCTTCTTTGTCGTCACACCCGGAATTTACGCTCAATACCGACGGCAACAGCACGCGTATCACCGCGCATATGGCTCCGCTCGGCAAAGACGGACAGCGTACCGGCCCAATTCTGATATTTCTCGAGGATGTCAGCCTGATGAACGCCCGAGTGCAGCAATCCAAGCTCGCGTCGCTGGGGCGACTGAGTGCCAGCATTGCGCACGAGATTCGCAATCCGGTTGGCGCCATGAGTCACGCGGCGCAGTTGCTCGGTGAATCGCAGGCGCTAACCGCCGACGACGTTCGGCTGACGGAAATTATTCAGACGCACTCAATTCGAGTGAGTCACATCATCGATAACGTGTTGCAGCTGTCGCGGCGCGACTCGAGTCGTCCCGAGCGCCTGTTCTTGAAGAACTGGCTGGACGAGTTCGCAGGCGAATTCATCGATACGCTTGAGTTGCAGGAAGGTGAATTATCGGTGCGCGAGGTTGCAGAAGAGCTTGAGGTTCGAATGGACCGCGGTCATCTGCGCCAGGTGTTGTGGAATCTCTGTGATAACGCCATCAAGTATGCAAGTGAAACCGGCGGCATCATGGTCGAGATCCACGCGGGCCGTATGCAAGAGGGCAAGGGTCGGCCGTTTATCGAGGTACTGGATTGCGGTCTGGGCGTCGACAAGGCGACGGCGGACAAAATATTTGAACCCTTTTTTACGGCGCGTTCCGGCGGCACGGGCTTGGGCCTCTACATATCGCGGGAGCTTTGCGAATTGAACCGGGCAACGCTGGTTTATCTTGACCGGCCCGGTGGAGGCAGTATCTTTCGTATCGTGTTTGCCGATCCCGATCGCTGGGACTCACTGGACGAAGAATGAACCAACCGCTAGCTCTCGTTATCGATGACGAACCCGATATCTGCGAATTGCTGACGCTGACCCTCGGTCGTATGAACATACAGAGCAAATCGGCGGTCGACGTTGCAAGCGCGAAAGTGCTGCTCAGGAAACACCGATTCGATATTTGTCTGACCGACATGCGTTTGCCGGACGGCGACGGCCTCGAACTCGTCGACTGGATGCAAACGAATGCTCCCAATGTCCCGGTCGCCGTAATTACAGCCCACGGCAACGTTGAAACCGCTGTGCAAGCACTGAAACTGGGTGCTTTCGATTTCGTATCCAAACCGCTTGATCTCAACAACTTGCGCACCATTGTCGCGAACGCCTTGCGCGTGGAAACGGTGGGAAACCAGAATCCGAAACTCCTCGGCGAGTCACCCAAGATGCACGATCTGCGCCAAATGATCGGCCGGGTCGCCCGATCACAGGCACCCGTCCACATTTCGGGCGAGTCGGGAACAGGCAAAGAGCTGGTCGCCAGACTGATACATGACAGCGGTCCAAGAGCTGAAGGGCCGTTCGTACCGGTCAACTGTGGCGCGATTCCCGCCGAACTCATGGAAAGCGAGTTCTTTGGCCACCGCAAGGGGAGTTTCACGGGCGCCATCAATGACAAGGCCGGTTTATTGCAATGCGCTGCAGACGGCACTTTGTTTCTTGACGAGATCGCGGACCTTCCGCTGCCGATGCAGGTCAAGCTGTTGCGAGTGATTCAGGAGAAAAAGGTCCGCCCCGTCGGCGCGTCTCAGGAAGAAAGCGTCGATGTGCGCATATTGTCGGCTACCCACAGAAACTTGTCGGCGATGGTGACCAATAACGAATTTCGGGAAGACCTTTACTACCGCATCAATGTGATTGAACTGAACGTGCCCGCATTGCGCGAGCGCGGCGATGATATTTTGTTGCTCGCTGAACACATCTTGCGACGTCTCAATGGCAAAGCGTCACTTAGCGAGGACGCTCGATACGCCCTGCTGGCCTATTCCTTCCCGGGCAACGTTCGTGAACTCGAAAACATGCTGGAA
>JALHUQ010000112.1 GCA_022866645.1 Woeseiaceae bacterium
CCACGCAGACCGATCGCGTGTTTCACAATGCGATTGAGGAGCGCTTCACTTACCACGACGTCATCGTCATCGGCATCGTCAATGAAACGCACCCGAGCGGCATTTACAACGTAGAGTCCCTGACGTCACTGCACAAGCTTACGCAGTCGATACTTGCGCTCGACGGTGTTATCACACCGGATCTGATGTCGTTGGCGGTGTCCGACAACATCGATCAGGAGGGCCCGGGGACCATACGCTTCGAATGGATGATGCGCGATGCCCCCGTTACGGAAGAGCAAGCGCTGGAAATTCGTGACAAGGTAAGTCGCCTGCCCCTGCTAATGGACACTCTGGTTTCAGGGGATGGCAAAGCCGCGACGATCTACGTACCGATCGCGAGCAAGGACCTTAGTTATCCGCTATCGATGGAAATTCAGGCACTAATAGATGGCCTGGACTCGAACGATGCGTTTCATATTACCGGCCTGCCTGTCGCTGAAGACACGTTCGGCCATGACATGTTCGTGCAGATGGGAATTTCGGCGCCACTCGCAGGCCTGATGATATTCCTGCTCATGCTGTATTTCTTCCGCAGCGCAGCGCTCGTGACGGCGCCAATGCTGGTTGCCATGGTGACGGTCATCGTGAGCATGGGACTGATGATTGGCATGGGTTTCACTGTCCACATCATGAGTTCAATGATTCCGATATTCCTGATGCCTATAGCCGTCGTCGACTCTGTGCACATCATGTCCGAGTTCGCGGATACCTATCGACCGGGAGACGATGCGAAAGCAGTCATCAGCGAGGTCGTCGATCACTTGTTTACACCGATGCTGTTCACATCACTGACCTCGGCTGTCGGTTTTCTGTCACTGCTCATGACGCCGATCCCGCCCGTACAAATCTTCGGCGCGTTTGTCGCCTTTGGCATATTGCTTGCGTTTGTGCTGACCATTGTGCTGATTCCGGCCTATGTCGTTCGCATGAGTCCGATCGCACTCGAAAAACTCGCTGCGCGATCGAAAACGCCGCACACCGACACACCACTCGCCCGTGCCCTGCGCCGTAGCGGAGTCGTCGCAATCAAGCGCGCCAAACTGATTACCGGAATCGCCGTTTTGATTGTCGCAATAAGTGCTGCCGGTGTTTATCGTATCGAAATCAATGACAACCCGGTGCGCTGGTTTAAAGCGAATCATCCTATCCGCGTGGCCGATGAGGTGCTCAACGAGCACTTTGCGGGCACTTACGACGCCTTCGTTGTTCTCACGCATCGGGATGCCGCTGCTTTACCGGAATTCATCGCCGCCGCCGACCGTCTGATGAGTGGCGTTGATCCGCAGAGCACCGGATCGGTAAGGAAAGCGCTGGACGCAAAAAACGAGGACGCGAGCGCCTACTACGGCAAGTTGATCGCAACGATTGATGACGCCATGTTCGATACGGACAATCCCGCAACTGCCGACGCACTGGAACAGCTGATGGCGCTCGCCGAAAGTGCGCAGAGTGCGTCAATGTATTTCCAGCGTCCCGACATACTGCAACAGATCGTAGAAATTCAGGCTGCGCTCAACGACTCCGGTTACGTCGGCAAGACGAATGCATTGCCCGATGTCGTCAAGGTCGTCAGCAGAGAGTTGCGTGGCGGCGCGGCAGACGAGTATCGAATTCCAAAGACGGTACCCGCCGTTGCACAGACCTTGTTGCAATATCAGTCATCTCATCGGCCACAGGACCTGTGGCACATGGTCACGCCGGATTATTCGTCAACGGCAATCTGGTTGCAGCTCAAGAGTGGCGACAATCAGGACACCACTCGGGTCATCGATTTCCTCGACGATTACATCGCGAGCAATCCCTTACCAGCGGACGTGGAGTTACGTTGGGCGGGCAAGACCTACATCAACGTTGTATGGCAAAACATGATGGTCACCGGCATGCTCAAGAGCCTGCTGGGCGCATTCGCGTTCGTGTTCGTAATGATGGCCTTCCTGTTCCGCAGCGTTCGCCTGGGCCTGCTGGCGATGGTGCCGCTGTCTGTCACGATACTTGGCGTATATGGGCTGATAGGCTGGATAGGCAAGGACTACGATATGCCGATTGCCGTGCTTTCGTCCCTCACGCTGGGTTTGTCCGTCGATTTCGCGATTCACTTCATTGAGCGTGCCCGCGCGTTTCTCCGCAGTAGCGGATCGTTCGCGGTCATGCAGAAAAAGATGTTCGAGGAGCCCGCGCGCGCCATTGCGAGAAACGCAATCGTGATCGCGATCGGCTTCACGCCGCTGTTTTTCGCGCCACTCGTACCCTACATCACGGTCGGCGCATTCATGGCCGCGATCATGACCTTATCCGGCGTCACAACGCTGCTGTTGTTGCCAGCCCTGATTTCGCTCGCGGGACCCTGGCTGTTCTCCGAGAAGGGCAAGCAAGACACACCGCTGCAAGCGCAGTCCACGACAGCTAACTAAGTGAAAGGAGTTCAGACGATGCAAAAATTCTTCTCTGTGACCGTGGCAGCCCTGGTGCTGACATGCAGCGCCTATGCCGAGCCACTGACCAGCGCGGACGAGGTCGTGGCACGAGCGAATCTCACCGCCTATTACGGTGGTGCCGATGGCCGCTCGGAAGTTCGCATGATCATCAGCGATGCCCAGGGTCGCGAGCAGCGTCGACAGTTCACAGTTCTGAGGCGCGATGTTGAAGATGCCGGTGATCAGCAGTTTCTCGTGGTGTTCAGTCAACCATCGGATGTGCGCGACACCGTGTTCCTCGTCAACAAACACGTCACTCGCGATGACGACCGCTGGTTGTATCTGCCCGGTCTCGATCTCGTCAAACGCATTTCAGCCGGCGACAAGCGCACCAGCTTTGTGGGGGCGCACTACTTTTATGAAGACGTGTCCGGACGACGGCCTTCGGAAGACACGCACGAGCTCATCGAAACCACGAACGAGTTTTACGTCCTGAAGCATGTACCGGTTGATCCCCAAAGCGCAGAGTTTGCAAGCTATGTCACCTGGATAAACCGCGAAACATTCCTGCCGATGAAAATTGACTACACCAACGCGGCTGGCGACGTTTACCGGCGCGTTGAGGTACTCGCAGTCGAAACCATAGACGGATATCCAACCGTAACGGCGAGCCGCGTTTCCGATCTGTTGTCTGGCGGCAAGACCGACATGCAATTTCGCTACATTGCCTACGATGTTGGCATTCCGGCGGATGTTTTCACGGAACGCTCGCTGCGTACTCCACCGCGTGAGTGGCTCGAGCGCAAGGCTGACTGAGTGTCATCAACACCATGAAAGTTCTGATTCCGCTGTTACTCCTTCCCGCCGCCCTGTTCGCACAGGACGATGCGTGGGATGACGACAGCTGGGACGATGAAGAAGCGTCCAGCAACTGGAGCGGTTTTGTCGAGGCCGGGCTCGGCACACGATTCAGCGCCGACCCGCTCATCAATACCAACAATACTCTGGAAGATCTGCGCTGGCGCCTCGAAAGCCGGTGGCAACCGGGAAAGGCAACGATCGCCTTCAAAGCAGACGCCGGTTACGACGGTATTGAGAATGACTGGGTCATTGATGTGCGAGATCTGACTCTCGCATTTGCCATCGGTAGTGGCGCCGACGTAAAAATTGGCAGGCAAGTGCAGACCTGGGGTACGGGTGATCTGGTTTTTCTCAACGACCTGTTTCCAAAGGATTTTGTATCGTTCTTCTCGGGCCGTGATGACGAGTATCTGAAGGCGCCCGGCAACTCATTGCGTATTACCCGTTACTCACCGGCCGTCAATATCGACTTCGCGTGGACGCCCGTTTTTGAACCGGACATCTATCTGACCGGCGAGCGATACTCGTTTTTCTCTCCGCTTGCAGGTGGCAACGTCGCACCCAACCCTCCGCTCTCGGCGATCGAACCTGGTGAATCGTTTTCCAATGGTGAGTTTGCTCTGCGCCTGTTTCGCACGGTCTCAGGTCGTGAGTATGCAGTCTATGCCTACCGCGGCTATTTCAAGCAACCCAATGCGTTGACGCCCGCTCTCGAAGCGACGTTCGCACCGATGAGTTCGCTTGGAGCAAGCCTTAGGCAACCCGTCGGTCCCGGTTTGTTTAATACAGAAGTGTCCTACTACGACTCCCGCGATGATCGCGATGGCGATGACCCGCTGCTGCCGAACGATCAGTTTCGCTTTTTGCTGGGCTACGAATGGGAAGCGAAGCCAAATTTCACCGTTGGACTGCAGTATTACCTCGAGTGGACACTCGATCATGACGCTCTGATCGCGAATTCACCGTTCCCGCAGTACGAACCGGACGAGATTCGACATCTGATTACGAACCGACTGACCTACCGCGCCAATCGCGACAAATACACATGGTCGCTGTTCACGTTCTTTTCGCCGAGTGATCGCGATGTCTACCTGCGACCGGTGTTTACGTACCGACACAGCGACTCGTGGTCACTGACGACCGGTGCGAACCTTTTTGACGGTCGTGACGAGCATACATTTTTCAGTCAACTGCAGGACGCCAGTAATATCTACCTGCGCCTCAAATACAATTACTAAGGAGAAAGAAATGAAAAAGCGAATGTCACTTGAACGTGCAGTCGAAGCGTTTGCCGGATCTATGGTCTTGCTGTCAGTCGTTCTGACCTATTTTGTTCACCCGGGGTTTGTCTGGTTTACTGTGTTTGTCGGCGTCAACCTGTTTCAACAGTCCTTTACCGGCTTTTGCCCTGCGGGGATAGTTCTGCATAAAGTATTTGGCTTCGAAAGGTGTTCGGCATCCTAGGGATGGTCTACGATGTCGTTTATTCGCTGCTTCTGACGATATGGCTAAAGCGGACCACGACATTGAAAATCGCAAAGGATTTACGGCATGGCCGATACCCACCCTTTTAGCAACATGGCCGCTTCAGGCGTACATACCAAAGCATTAGGTCTTGCCAAAAAATACCTGAATAAAGACAGTAGAATCCTGATCGCGGGATCCGGTGAAGGCGGACTCGAGTATCAATTATTGAAAAGCGATCTGGCGGCCAACGCGATATCTGCGCTGGATATTGATCCAGCGCAATACAAGATCCCGGATATCGAGTGTCAGTATTGTGACCTGAACGGAACAATTCCCTTCGACGATGCGATTTTCGATGTCTGTTTTTCGATCGAAGTGATAGAACATCTTAATAACCCGCAAAATCTTGTTGATGAAGTTCACAGGATACTAAAACCTGGCGGCATGCTAATGCTAAGCACGCCAAACGTGCATTCCATCGCACAGAAGCTTCGCTTTCTGTTTTCTGATGAATTTCAATGGTTTCGGGATAAGGATCATAAGAACCTTGGGCATATACATCCTATTTTCGACTGGCTGCTGAAGAGGATGATTCAGAATCGATTCGAACTGGTCGAATTTGATGCGCCCACTTTCCAGCTGCGTCTTCTTACCAAAGCTCCCGGGATTCCGATGCCGGTAAGAAGCACATTATTTTCTGACATCAATGTTTATGCGCTGAGAAAACTATAATTTCTCGAGTCTCTGGTACGGTTTTTTATGGCAAAGAATTTCTCGTATTAAACGAGTGTGCCACTTTTCACTTCTGTTCTTACCATAGTTCTGATCCGGACCTTTGTAAGGATTGCGCTCCGCACGGAAGATATAAAGGACTTCCTCAATAAAGCACGCCCGGTCACCAGACATCTCCAGCATAGGATAAGAGAAGGCCTTATCATCCACTCGTTTTATGTACCTACCGGAAACGTCGTGCAGTTCTGCCGCCCTGATATTTTTCCACTGGTACCAGCGACGAAACTGCAGTCTTAACAATGACCGCTTTAAGGCCTGCTTCACCTCCCTTTCCGTCACTTGAAAAATATCCATATCCAGTTTTCGCCATAATTTGTATTTGAAAGTCTTTAAGTGGTACGCGATCCACTTCGACTGTCTGAAGCGATTACTCTTTATGATGCTACTTTTATACGGACGGCATCCTTCGTCACGGACGCCCTGCGAGTCTCCAAACGAACCGTAGGTCATCCAGGGATCATTCTCCCGATAGACCGCTGCCAGTTTTTTTAACACGTCCTTATGCGCCAATCGATCGTCACCATCGACCATGACGATGACATCATTGTCGCTCGGGTTGGCAGCTTCAATGGCTTCTACCACATTCCTGGTTTTGAATTTCTTTTCCTGATTCACAATCAGATGAAATCTATCATCGCCTGCGATAGCGGCGCGCACCAGTTTTACAGTGTCATCGGTAGACTGATCGTCTACCAGCACCACCTGGAAATCCGTAAACGTCTGATCTTTAAGCGACTGAATGTTTTCTTCAATCCATTCTTCGACGTTGTACATCGCCGTGATAACGTGGAATTTCATTGCCGCCTGCTGTAACTCGACTGACTAAGTTGAAGTATATCGGAAAAGGTCCGGGCGCCTCGAAGACGGCGTCCGCCAGAAGTCCGGGTCATAGTTCCTCGAGTTAGTTTGGA
This sequence comes from Woeseiaceae bacterium, assembly GCA_022866645.1. Classification (GTDB taxonomy): domain Bacteria; phylum Pseudomonadota; class Gammaproteobacteria; order Steroidobacterales; family Woeseiaceae; genus UBA1847. Next base: position 6,488 of record JALHUQ010000112.1, read on the forward strand.
ATTAAGCCCCGCACCGAAATGCAGAGCTAACGTTCAGAAAAACTTCCGGGCCATACTGAGAACATCGTCCAGACCCAGACTGTTGTCACCACCAATCAGGCCGCTCAGCAGGTCCGGCAATGAGCTGTCCAGTGACTTTCCTGAGTTGCTGTTCTTGCTCAGGGCACCCATGGCCAGACCCGCCAGCATTGGCAATGCTTTTTTAATCAATCTGACGTCAATGCCTGTGCTGGCAGCCGCTTCCGCAGCAACGTTGCGGCTAACGTCCTTGCTGCCAAACAGATGACCGAGAATTTTGTTCCCGTCGTCCCGACTTACGTCGAACTCCATCAATTTCGGATCGTCAAGGTACCGTTGGTGGCTGCCACTTCCTAATGCCTTCTTCAGGACATCGAGGCCGCCATCCGTTTGGGCTTGTTTTTGTACGCCACGCATCAAGGCTGGTGAGAGAGCGCTAACCAGCGCACTCGTCTTGGAGGCGTCGAGCCCAAGTCCACCGGCCAGACTGCTAAGACTCTTGTCGCCGCCGGCTTTTTGTAACAGGTCCATCAGGTCCATACCTATTCTTCCTTTGCGATCAATCGCGCGGAATTTTGATCTTTTGACCTGGATAAATCTTGTTTGGGTCAGGAATCAACTCTTTATTGGCCGCATGTATGCGAGTGTACTGCGATGCGCTACCGTAGAAACGCTTGGCAATTTTTCCGAGCGTGTCACCACTAACGATTTCGTAGTATTCGACGATTTCTTTAAGCTCTTCGGGCTTCGGCGCCGGATACTTGAGACCGTCCGCGATCACTTTCTGGACGCCTTTCACATTTCCCGCGACGAGTATTGCGTTATTGCGTGTTGCTTCATTGATGCAATCGCCACAAATGGTTGCCACGCCATCATCAAAATCGACCGTTACGTTCTTCACACCCGATAGCTTGATTTCGAGGTGCTCCTTTATGCTGTCAGCGGCTTCTGCGTCGGTGTCGAAAAGCTGTCGACCAACGTCCTTTGCAAAATCAAATAGACTCATGCTAATTATTCCTTTACCTGGCTTTTGAGTACATCGAACGAAGAGATGCCCGCGCTATGGCGCGGGCACCGGCTGGCTTCTAACTCTCTTCAACAACAGTCGCGTCTGGCGCCGATTTGGCCACACTCTTCATGCCATTATCGCAGCCCGAGTCCGATGAATAGCTTTGGCTAGTGCCAATCACCTGTCCATTAGATGCCTTCAGATTGAAGCGAAACTTGCCGGCCTCTGTTTTCTTTTTTTCAAAACGGTCCGGATTTACGCAGTTCTTGCGGACTGAGGCGATGCCGTTATCACAACCCGATTTACTACTATAGCCTTCACTCGAAAGTATCGTCTCGCCATTTCCAGCCTTGAGTCGAAAACGATATTCGCCGGCTTTATCTTTGTAGCATTCAAACTTTCCTGCCATTTTCCAACTCCCTTCTTCCAATAATACGTAGGTGACTAGTCTTTCAAGACGAAACTGACTTTCATCGTGACTCTGTATTCAGAAATATCGCCATCCTTAATCACTACCTTTTGCTCTTTGATCCACGCACCTTCGACGTTATCGATGGTTTTCGCGTAGCGCTTGATGCCCCTTCTTATGGCGTCTTCAAAGCTGGTCCCAGACGACGATGTGATTTCTGTAGTTCGTGCAATGCTCATTAATCGCTCCTATGCAATATCGAATCCGAAGCTTCGTGTAGCTCGAATTTTAAAAGGTGCCTATTGTGGAAAGCCACGTTCATGCTGACACCACAGGTACAAATTGGAATCTTTTGAGCGGTCAGTCAATTTTACAAACGTAGCGATACGATATTTTAATCCATATTTGCTGACGCGGCAAACTGCGACTCCTGAAATTGCCTCGGACTCATCGACGTCCAGCGTTTGAACGCCCTGGAGAAATTGCTCTGCTCGGAGAATCCCAGTAGATAGGCGATCTGTGCCTGCGAGTGTTTCTTGTCCCGCAGATAGGTCTCTGCAAGACTGCGTTGTGTGCCTTCGAGAACATCCCGATAGCTCAAGCCCTCCAATTGTAACTGACGTTGCAAGGTGCTTGTGCTGCGATTGAGCCGTCTGGATACGAGGTCCTGATCAGCCTTGCCTGAAGGCAGTAGTGCGATGAGCAATTGGCGGACCTGTGAGGCGACCTTCTGCGGGTCCAGGGTTTCGATATATTGCTCGGCAATTCTGTCCGTCACCTTGGCAACGTCCGGGGCACCGAGTGGCAGCGACTCGCGAAGTGTCTCTTTTTCAAAGTGCATGACTCCGACTTCGGCATTGAACCGGATTGGGGCACGCAGCGCCTCGCGATAGGCCTCAGGATGGGTCGTCGCTGGACAAGTCAACTCAACACGCAACGGTCGAATTTCCTTCTCCGCGATTGCGTCGCACAAAGCCAGCAGCGCCGTCATGCCACAATCAATTCCTTCCTTCGGCGGGGCTTTCGATGGGTCCGGGAAAATTGTAGACAACGCATAGCTGTCGGGTGTTTCGGTCAGACTGACCAGCACGGATGCCGTTGACATCAGTCGCATGTAGCGGGTAAGGCGCTGCATGGCGCCGAGCAGCGTGGAGCTCGCCAACCAAGAATATCCGAACGCGTAAAAATGCACCGGTTTGGCGTGGCGGCCCGTTATGAGGCCGATAGCGTCATCACCGGACGCTATTCTGGCCAGCTCCCATAACTTGCGAATTCTGGAAAGCGGATAGCGTAGCTGCGGCGACTCTGGCGGCGTCAGCGGTATGCCGGCCTGCAAATAGATCGGCTCAGGGTCGATACCGTAGTCCTCTCGAAGAGCCGTTGCCAGCAAAGCGGTGGTTGAGGCCAGTGTCGACGGTTCGTACAGCATATGAAGGGTATTGAATCGAACTTGACTGGTTTAGACAAGAGCGAAAACGGCGTGTCGTCTAACTTAGGCGCATGGAAATCAGCGACAGCAATGTTTTGAACACGCCGGCACGGGACGACTCACTCGAGACCGCCGATGCGGTTGCGCGTGCCGCACATTTGTGGATTCGCTCGCTCTGCCTGAATGAATTTCAAACAGAAGACGAGCGTTACGCGATTGCGGGCGGGCTGGTCGTCGGGTTGTGTGAGCGACTCGCCCTCAATTTCAGAATTCAGGAGCTTGTCGCCTACGTCTACACCTTACTCGATAACGAGGGCAACCAGGCATTAGCCGTCTCTCGCTTGATGCTGGATCAGCCGATCCCTCAACTGATGCGGCGCGCCCATGACTTCGGCAGATCCGAGGCCGCCGGCATTGTCGAGATGCTTGGTTATCACGATCACTACAAACCACTTTCCGAGGTGGTTAAGGCATCACGTTTAACGGGAGATCAAAGTGACTACTGAAAAATGGACAAGTAACAAACCTGTTTTGTACTGGGCGACGCTCGCCGTCATGATTGCGGGGTTCGTGGCAGTGGTGTTGTCATGATCCTGGAAGGGATAGCGACCAAGGAACTGGAACGAGACAGGACTCGCAAGATCTGCCTCGGAGTATCGGGATTCCTTTACGCCCTCATTGTGTACCAGATTCCGGCGTCTATTACTGCCATGGTTATCGCGGAGGCCGACAATGTGGGTTTGAGCAAAGCATCGATCCTGATTCAGTTTGCAGTAGGTTTGTCGCTAAGCGTGATAGCCTACTGCAGCGCGTGGGACCGCTCGTTCATACTCGGTATGCGTAGCTGTTATGGCGTGCTGCTCGGACTTGTCTTTGCTTTGGGTGCGTACTCAATTCTGGCCAGTATCTAGATGGATACCTTTTATACAAATGCATACACCGTGAGAGCAATTGCAGCGCTATTAGCATTGGCGGCTATTACCGGCTGTGCAGCACAAAATGAATTGTCCAGGTTTCGTGCTGCAGCCGTTGCGTCCTCGCCGGAGTCCTGTTCGTCACAACTCGGCGGTGGCAAGCGATCGCAGCAGCATGAGTTGGACTCGTCTGATATTCGCGTGGTGAACTGGAATATCCAAAAAGGGGGCGATCCGGACTGGACCGCTGACCTCGCAACCGTCGCTGGCAAACCCGACCTGATGATCTTTCAGGAGGCGTCGTTGGACGCGGGCGTCTGGGAAGTCCTTGCTGCGGGTCATTATCGTTCGTTTGCTCCGGGCTATCGCACGCCGGGCGCGTCCGGGTCGTTGACGGGTGTGATGACCATTAGTTCCGTGGAACCGCTGGCGCATTGCAGCCTTGTTAGCGTGGAGCCCTGGTTACGCTCTCCAAAAGCCACGATGATTACCGAGTACGGATTGACTGGCACCGATCAATCGCTATTGGTCGTCAACATCCATGTTATTAATTTCACCTTCGGCAACAAGGATTTTCGGGAACAAATTCGACGCACGCTGTCTGCTATGAATGGGCACTCAGGTCCGATACTGCTGTCTGGCGACTTCAATACCTGGCGCACAGGGCGGTCGGAGATTTTGCGCGAGTTGACTACTGAACAGGGCCTTACGATGTTGAATTTCGACGAAGATTACCGCAAGCGAGCTTTCGGGCGACCACTGGATCATATCTACGTCCGTGGTCTGCAAGTGATTGACGCGACGACCAATCGTGTTGGCTCATCCGACCACAACCCAATGTCAGCGAGGTTTAGCTTATGAGTGTGCGAGCCACTTTCATCGCCGTCCTGGTCGTAATCGGCCTGACGCAAGCTACCGCGCACGCCGACGAGATTCCGGCAGAGATCAATTATCTGCTCACGACTATGGGTGGCAGTGATTGCACCTTTATTCGCAACGGCAACGAATACAATGCCGAAGATGCGGAAGCGCACCTGCGCATGAAATATGGGCGAGGTAAGCGTTACGCATCGACTACCGAGGATTTCATCAAGAATCTGGCGAGCCAGAGCTCAATGAGCGGGAAGCCGTACTACATCGCTTGCAACGGTGAGGAGAAGACCGAGTCCGGTACCTGGCTGATGCAGTTGCTGCTCGAGCACCGAGCGACCGGGCAATCCAAAGAGCGTGAGATCGAATAGAGGCGTTTCCGGTATCATCCGTCGGCATGAACACCCAAACACCAAGCCCGTCGGGCTCTACTGTTGCCGAAGCCGAAGCCTTTCTGGCGGCGCACCCGGATATCGAAGCCTTCGATATTGTTTTGCATGACAGCAACGGTATCGGCCGCGGGAAAATCATCCGTCGCGGCGAGCTGTTGTCGGTTTTTACCGGCGGACGCTTCATGCCGATTTCCATACTGGGCCTCGATATCTGTGGTGAAGATGTCCACGAAACCGGCCTGATCTGGGATCACGGCGACGGCGACCTTCGTGCCTGGCCGATCCCCAACACACTGACGCGCCTGCACGGCACCAGCCCGCCGCGCGGCGAGGTGCTGTTGTCGCTCTACACCCTGGACGGGGCGCCAATGACGTCGGATCCCCGCCATGCGCTGCAAGTGCAGGTCGATGCGCTTGCCGCCGAAGGTTTATACCCGGCCGCCGCATTCGAACTGGAGTTCTTCCTCCTGGCCAATGACCGCGATGCCGATGGGCGGGTGCGTCCGGCCGACGCTGTGCTGGATGGGCGGAAATCCTGCAAAACGGAGGTTTATTCGGTTGATCACCTGCACGGAATGGAACCGCTGTTTTCGAATATCTACGCGGGTGCCGCCTCGGCCGGGATCAATGCGGAAACCGTTATTTCCGAGTATGCGCCCGGCCAGTACGAGCTGACCCTGCACTACCGCGACAATGTAATGCAGGCCGCTGATGACCTGGTGCGGCTGAAACGCGTCGTGCGTTTGTCGGCCCGCCGTTTCGGCGTAACCGCGTGCTTCATGGCAAAGCCGATCGAACGATATGCCGGGAGTGGAATGCATTTCCACGTCTCACTGCCGGATGGAAAGGGAAAGAATCTGTTTGCCGAAAGCAAAGAGGGAGTGTGGAACAACACAATACTGCACGCGCTCGGCGGCATGCGTGCGACGATGGGCGAATCGATGCTGGTCTTTGCTCCGCACGCGAATTCATGGCGACGGTTTTCCAACCAGAGTTACGCGCCGATCTCGGCAAACTGGGGCGTCAATAACCGCTCAGTGGCCCTGCGTATTCCGGCCGGTGCAGTGTCTGCACGGCGTATCGAGCACCGTCCGGCGGGTGTGGACGCGAACCCTTATTTGGTTGCTGCCACTGTTCTGGCGGCGATGCGTCATGGCCTGCAGCAGAAGATCGATCCGGGCCCCGAGACGACCGGTAATGGCTATGACGAAGACGATCGCCGTTCCGCGGTTATTCCGCGTGACTGGCGCTCAGCCATCGAGGCGGCGGAGAATTCAGAGTTCCTGAAAGCGGCGCTGGGTGCTGACATGCACCGTACTTTTGTTGCCGTGAAGTCGGCCGAGTACGCGCGCGTGGCTCGCACCATTTCGGATGTGGATTACGACTTGTACCTGCATACTGTTTAAACACTGCAGGTTGCGGCGCAAGGGCGCACATATGACGACAGTAATCGAAGTGGCTTCGGAAAGGGATATAGCATTGAATTTCGCGGCACGCGAGGAGTACATGCTGATGACCACCTTGCTGTAAGTCACCACGACGACAGCGACGCTTCCACTCGATAGTCAGGAAAAGGCACTCCGCCACCATCCGTTTGCCAGAGGAAAACTGGTAAAGTGGCTGCCTCATGCAAGGAGATCAGCAGTGTCGAATTACAAACTAAGCTATTTTGATTTCAATGGCGGACGCGGTGAGCCGGTCCGGATCACATTTCATGCAGCGGGAATTGAATTCGAGGACGACCGCCTGTCATTCCAGGAATTTGGCGCGATGCGGCAGAGCACGCGTTTCAATTCCCTGCCCGTGCTCGAGATCGACGGTAAGCAGGTGACCCAGACCAATGCCATGCTTCGTTATGTGGGCAAGCTGGGCGGGCTTTATCCGGACGACGGTATGCAGGCGCTGTACTGCGACGAAGTCATGAGCGCTGTCGAGGATCTCAGTCATCACATCGGGCGGACTATTGGCCTGCAGGGCGACGAGCTTCGGGAGGCACGTGCAAAACTCGTCGAAGGTTGGTTGCCTACCTTCTTGCGCGGGCTCGATGCCCTCTTAACGCGCGGCGGCGGACAGTATTTTGCTGACAATCGACTGACCGTGGCCGACTTGAAGGTCTTCATACAGACGGGTTGGCTGCAATCAGGGTCGCTGGATCATATTCCTGCCGATCTCGTGCAGCGAGTCGCACCGGGTCTCGTCAAACACCACGAGCGCATCAAAACTGATCCTTGCGTCGTCACCTACTACGCGAGTCGTGCTTAGCTTCAATGGGGTCGAACCCCTTTTCAAGGCATAAATCATGAGACAAATGAATCTACTCGCCGCGGTTGTATTCCTGGGATTGGTGGCGAGCTGCGCTGAGGACCATCCCGACCCCACCAAGGCCGAAACTGCCAGCCTGATACTGACCAATGCCCGCGTGTATACGCTGAATTGGGACGAACCCGCTCTGGATGGCACGGTCATGCCCAATGCACCACACGATGAGGGCGGCTGGCATCCCGATGCGGAGGCGGTCGCAACTCAAGGTCGCGAGATACTGTTTGTGGGCAGTAACGATGACGCTATGAAATTCAAAGGCGAGTCGACACGGGTCATCGACTTGGCCGGAGCGACGGTGATTCCAGGACTGGTCGATTCGCACACCCACATTTTTGGCCTCGGTGCGCTGCTTGACCAGGTCAACCTGGTCGACGTCGCGACTGAGGAAGCAGCCGTTGCATTGATTGTCGAACGGGCGAAGTCCGTGCCACCGGGCGAGTGGATCGTCGGACGTGGCTGGGACGAAGGCGCCTGGGCGAATCGTTATCCCGACAAGGCCATGCTGACGTTGGCGGTGCCCAACCATCCGGTATTTATGGACAGCCTGCACGGTTTCGCAGGCTGGGGTAATCAGATGGCGCTTGATGCGGCGGGGATTAGCGCAAAAACGGAAGTGCCGGTCGGCGGGGAGATGCGCCTCGGCAGTGACGGTCAGCCCAGCGGATTGTTCCTGAATCAGGGCGTGGAGATGCTGAGGGCCGCCATCCCTGCGCCCTCCCGAGAAACGTTGACGAATCAATTCTTGCTTGGCATCAGGCAGATGGCGGCGGATGGGTATACCGCAATACACGACGCGGGCCTTGATACACAGCAGATGAGCATACTCGAGGAACTCGAAGCTGCTGATAAATTGCCGGTACGCGTTTATGCGATGTTGTCTTTGCGTGATGAAGAATTGATTCGAAAATGGATCGAGAAAGGTCCGGACACTGACACGGACAGCATGCTGGTGACGCGCACTGTTAAGGCCTATTACGACGGTGCGCTAGGTTCTCGAGGTGCGCGTCTGCTTTATGATTATGCAGATCAGCCGGGTCATCGTGGCATCAGCGGAGATGGCTACGGATTCAATCAGGAGCTGAATGCGGAAGCGATGAAAGCCGGATTCCAGATTGCGGTTCACGCGATCGGTGACGCCGGCAATCGTGAAGCGATCGACATCCTCGAACACGTCATCAAAGAAAATCCGTCAACCGCCAGGAACAGGCACCGCATCGAACATGCGCAGGTAATAAGCCCTGACGATATTCCTCGCCTGGGACAGTTGGGCATCATTGCTTCGATGGAACCACCGCATGCGATGGAAGATAAGACGTGGGCGGAGGAGCGCCTGGGCCCGGAGCGTATCCTCGGTGCCTATGCCTGGCGATCGCTAAGGGAGTCGGGCGCCCGTTTGACTTTCAATTCCGACAACCCCGGTTCCGATCACACTATATTTTACGGCTTGCATTCGGCGATCACGCGGCAGGACAAGAACCAGCAACCTGAAGGGGGTTGGTATGCGGATCAGAGAATGACCGCCGACGAAGCCGTGCGCGCCTACTCCACCTGGTCCGCCTATGCGAGTTTTCGTGAAGACGAAACAGGGATCATTGCGGCAGATCGGTGGGCCGATCTCACTGTCATGGACGTGGATCCTTTCGTGCTTGCAGATGACAATCCAGGCGCCTTTTTGGGCGGGCGAATTATCATGACGATTGTCGACGGCAAAATTGTTTACGAGCGATAAGCGACGACCCCGTATTTATTCGTACTTATCACGATAACGCTGGCGCCGCCCCGGTGGAACAATGAAGCCCTGAATGTACCGCAATCCGGGGACGAGTCTATGACCGATAAAACACTGCAGGCCTCGATGCCAGCCGAGTTGGCCGCTATCGTCGAGTGCGGCTATGCCACTTGGGCGAGCGATAGTGTGGCGTCCGAAATGCGCGCCCGCTTTAACAACGAGCGCATCCCCGTCGCCGGAGTACGCCATGTGCGGGTTTGGGGTCTGCAGGTCGATGACGAGCGCGAGCTGCCAGGCCTGGAAAGAACCCAGATGCCGGACGAAGAACTCTGGGAGGTCAATCTGGAAGCGATAAACGGGTCGAAATACGAATTCGCTTCAACTTTGCTCAAGCCGGCCCTAGAACGTTAGTGGGATCGGGTCAATTTGGTGGACCAAAAAAAAGGGGGTCGAACCGATTTTGGATAATCCGTTCGACCCCTCTAATTTTATTTTTTCCGCTAGCTAGTTGTGCGGAGTCAGGCTCGTGTCATAGACGATTGTAATGTTCTTTCCGTCGTTGTGCGTATGACAATAGAAGAGCGCCCCATTAGTGCTCATCAATGGCGTGACCTGGCCCTGCTCGTAGTAACCAACTGCACCATTGGCACCGTAGGATTGGCCCCGTTGACCCACGATCGTTGGAGACAATAGTGGATTGTTTGTCGGTCCGTGAGGTATGCCACCTGCGCCGTGCACGATGTGCGTCGCCGTCATGTCATAGTTTGTCCACATGAGTTTCGTATTCGGTCGCAAAGTCAGATTCGTATCGCGAAGCCCATTCCACCGGTGGTTCGCACCATTGGTGCCGGAGTTCGGATCGAAACGAAGCTCGTACAGATTGTTAACGGTATACGCAATCGATCCGCCATCGATATCAGCCATCGTATTCTGGTCATGAATATTCAGTCGCAGCGGAGCCGCGTTGACAGAGAGCGATGTGACGCTCGTCGTGAATCGAAGAGTCACATTAACGGAGCCATTGGCCGGAACTGTTACCGTCGGTGATGGCTCTACAACGTAGACGCCGTACAGAGGATCCATACCTGTAACCGATACATCGACGGGGCCGGAGAATCCGGCAACCGAAGTAATCGTAGCGGTGACCGTCGTGTTTTTATTCAGATTGACAGTCGCTGCATTAGCGCTCAGTGACACGTTGACCAGGCTGCTCGTCGTATTCGCCAGAGCATCAGCGATCAACTGAATCTCGGCCGGCGTCAGCGTGATTCCGGACATATCGGGAACCGTCGCCAGCGCTGCCGTTATCTCAGTAGCCGTACGACCACGACGTGTAGAGGTCGCCAGAGGGCCGTGGCAACCAGAACAATTGGTAGCGTAAAGCTCTGCGCCCGTCGCCGCCGGAGGTGTCGTGGACAAGGTAACATCCTGGTTGGCGGTGGACATGTTGCCGGTCGCATCCGTCGCCGTCCAGACTACAACTGTAGTACCCAAAGGATATCCTGCGGCCGGAGCATTATTGCTAAGTGTCGGGTTCGGATCTACCAAATCGCTAACCGCAGGCGACGTAAGCGTCACAGCAGTAAGCGCTCCTGTGGCGAGAACCTGTAGTGCAGGCGGAGTCGTTATCATTGGTCCTCGCGTGTCGCTAACCATCACATCTTGTGTTGCTGTGGCTTGTGCGCCCGTGCCATCGGTTACGGTCCACGTGACCATTGCGGCGCCGAGCGCAAATCCTGTCGCTGGCGCATCATTCGTGATTGTGTAGCTATTGTCGCCGCCACTTGCGGTCGCATTGCCCAAAGACACACTGGACATGGGCGCCGTCGCTTCCGCCGACACAGTCGGTGGCGCGGTGAGGCTCAATGCGCCTCCCGTTCCACCTGTGCCACCTGGCGGCGTTGATTGCAGCGCGGTCATCGGCGCGACTTCGGCCAAACATCCGTATGCCACAACCAGCGTGACTGCCATCAATGCAAATATTCGTGAATTCGTCATGAGCCTGCAAACTCCCTTTGTCCCCAGCACCTAAGGGCAACGTAGAACGTTGTGGATTCCTTCCCCAATGGCGTCGATTAATAAGAGATATTGAGTGGCAATCGGCTGGTTCTTCACATAACGCGCAATCGATTCTCTTTACTGTGAATCAGGTCTCAAGCGATCGGAGCGCCAATTTGAACGGGCTATTGGCGAAGAATCGTATAAATTCAAGGATCTAGGAGCAGCATCGAGTCGATTTGGCCGCACGCGTCCAGAAAACCGGGAAGTCGCCAAGTTTCCTCGAAATTTCAAGCTCTTGCGCACGTAGAGGTGTCTGTGTATGGCTACAGATTGTCGCCATCGATTACGCAATTACCGAGGTGTGAGCCGCCCCGGCCGTTAGCTATGCTCATTCCAATCAATGCCTCGAAGGAAATAGCAGATGTCCTATGACTCCATAGACATTCGCAACGTGTGCCTCGTCGGGCCGAGCAATTCCGGCAAGACCCAGCTCGCTGAAGCACTCCTCTACGCGGGTGGCGCAATTAATAAATGCGGTTCTGTAAACGACGGCGACACGGTTCTGGATTTCATGGACCGCGAGCGACGGTTGGGCCATTCGCTGTATCCGGCCGTTTGTCATTTGGACCACAAAAATATTCACGTCAACCTGATCGACACACCGGGCTATCGGGATTTTTATGGGCGCGCAGTATCGGTCATGCCCGCCGCAGACACGGCGGCCATCGTCATCAATGCTCAGACGGGCATCGAGTTGGTAACGCGCAGGATGATGAAAGTCGCCAAACAGCAGCGACTTTGTCGCATGATCATCGTGAACAAGATCGATGCTGAAGAAACAGACCTGAAAGCCCTGCTGCATGAAATTCAGTCCGCTTTTGGTCCGGAGTGCCTGCCCATCAACCTGCCATCAGCCGACGGTACCGGCGTGGTCGATTGCTTTTTCGAGCCGAAAGGCGCCGCTACTGCATTTGACTCTTTCGCTTCAGCCCATACCCAGATTGTCGACCAGGTGGTCGAGCTCGACGAGGACCTGATGGCGGTTTATCTCGAGCAGGGAGAGGCACTTGATGCAGCGCAGCTGCACGACCCGTTCGAGAAAGCACTGCGCGAGGGTCACCTCATACCGGTTTGTTTTACATCGGCCAAGACCGGCGCCGGTATTCCGGAGTTGCTAAGGGTATTCGAGCAGCTGATGCCAAACCCGCTTGAGGGTATCCCGCCGCTGTTCCTCAAAGGCGAAGGTGCGAATGCCAAGGAAGTTATCATCGAGCCGGACGCGTCAGCCCATGTCATTGCCCATGCGTTCATGGTGAACGTCGACCCTTTCAAGGGCCGTCTCGGCATCTGCCGTATTCATCAGGGCACGGTAAAAACCGGCAGTCAGCTTTTTGTCGGGGATGCCCGCAAACCGATCAAGGTCAACCAGCTACTGAAGCTAAACGGCGGCACGCATACCAAAATAGAAGTGGGCGTGCCGGGCGACATCTGCGCAATTCCGCGCGTTGATGATGTGCACTACAACGCGGTGTTGCACGACTCACACGACGAGGATCATTTTCACCTGAAGTGCATCGATCTGCCGCGACCAATGTACGGTCTGGCAATCAAGCCGCCAAGAGCCGCAGACGCACAGAAGACATCGGATGTCCTGCATATTGTTGAAGCGGAAGATCCTTCGCTGAAGGTTGAACACAATGTTGCTTTGAATGAGATCGTACTGCGCGGTCTCGGTGACCTGCATTTACGAGCTGTGCTGGAGTTGATTTCTGACCGCCATAACCTGAATGTGGAAACTGCTCTACCCTCCATCGCGTATCGAGAGACCATTACCGAAAAGGCAGAGGGACACTGCCGACACAAAAAGCAAACCGGCGGTGCCGGGCAGTTCGGAGAAGTGTACCTGCGGATAGAACCGCTACCGGCGGGCACCGGATTCGAGTTTGAAAGTGCGGTTGTCGGTGGCGCAATTCCGTACCAATACATTCCGGCCGTTGAGACTGGCGTTCGACAGGTTATGGAGTCCGGCGCCAACTACGGCTACCCAATGCAGGACATCAAAGTCACCGTGTATGACGGCAAACATCATGCGGTCGACTCGAAGGAAATCGCTTTTGTTCAGGCGGGCAAAAAGGCTTTCCTCGAGGCCGTCAAAAAAGCAGCACCGATCATCATGGAACCTGTCGTCGATGTCACTGTGACAGTACCGAGTCGTTGCGCCGGTGGCGTGACGGGTGATCTCTCGTCCATGCGTGGGATGGTGAGTGGTACGGAGACCATCCCCGACAATCGTATCATTGTGTCCGGCCAGGTCCCGCTGAAAGAAATTCAGGAATATCACTCACGATTGAAATCCCTGAGCGGTGGCGAAGGCAGTTTCACGATGGACTTCAGCCACTATGCAGAGGTCTCCGCAGCAGCGATCGCCTGAACTAGTTGTTCTTTGCTCCCTGATCGATCCAGGCCGCAATCATCTCTATCTGCTTTTCTGACAAGGAATATCCGCGCCCCTCGGCGAGAGAAGTCTCGTGTTGCGGCGGCATCTGAATCGCCGGGTCCGTCTTATTCGCGATCACCCGATACAAATTGCTGGATATGCTGCTATTCGGTACGACCACGGCGCCAAATTTCGTTCCTTTCATGACACCGTCGTAGTCCTCAAGACTGAAGCCGCTCGCGGCATAGCCTTCGCCAGACTTGCTATGGCATGACACGCAGGACGCAAGCAAGATCGGTTGTACATCGCCCGCGAAACTAACGCCGCGCTCGCAGCCGAACAGTCCGACGCAGAGAGCGAATGTACCGATTTTCAATAGGCTAGTGGCTTGCATGGTCCCGTCCTCCCGGTTTCCCAGGGAACTTTAGTCCGGACGAAGTGCCGGATCAATCGTGGCTTACCGCAGTTGCGCCAAGGCCCGACTACGGTTCGACCCCTTTTCAAAATTGACTTGCCCGTGCCCTTTCCCTGAACATCGGACAATACCGTCACTAAGAACTTGTCATGGATCCCGTAGCCCCCATCAATGCCGTTTCCGCCGCCATTCAGTTGGCCATCGCACCGGTCTTCCTGCTAACCGGCATTGGCGCAATATTGGCGGTGCTGACAACCCGGCTTGGCCGAGTGATCGATCGCGCACGCCTCATAGAACGACGTACGGCGCAAGCGAGCTCGGAGGAACATCGCGACCTGCTGCAAGCAGAAACGGTCGCACTGTGGCGTCGGATAAAAATCATCAACTGGGCGATGCTGCTACTGGTGGCAGCCCTGCTCTGTCTGTTGCTCGAGGTTTCGATTTTGACCAAGAAGATGTTGCAAGGAGTGGCTGAGCTGATTGTGGATGATGAGGTGAGATAGACAGGAATTTCGTTAGTGGGCGGCGCCTGCACCGACTCTTCGCCCAGCGAGCGTCGCCAGAATCCTGCCGTCACGTAAAACTGCCAGCCCGCCTATGCTGGCAATGTAATGGACGCCATCACTATGAACCAGGAAACGGGTCGAAATACCACATTGATTCGACTTTCCGCAAGTCGGCGCCGGAATATTAATCGGTTCGACCCCTCTAACGTGTCAGCACCGTCTACAACAAACCATCCAGCCCATCCAGATCATTAATCACCCGCCAGTGTCCGCCGGTTTTTTCAACCCGGCCCTGCCATTCTTCCAATCGCCCCAGGTATTCGCGCGGATCGATGTTGTCGGAGCGCAGCTTCGTGACATTGAGCGCAATGACTTCGAAGCCTTCCAGCTCAACGTCGATGTCTCTGATGTAGCCAGCCTCCAGATCTTCCTTGAGGTCCGAGAAGATCAGAATGGTTTTGTTGCCCGTACCTTTTTCATTAAGAAACTCCACGGCCTGGAGCAGGCCGCCCGTGATATCCGTGTACGGTGATGGACTGGCCTTCTCTACGAACTCACTAATTTGCTGAGCAAACAATCGTTTTTGCCGATTCACCGCACTGGGCCGGTCATCGAATGAGGCTTTTGCGATGATGTCCTTTTCACTGAAGCTGCCCGTGTCGATTCTCGCGACGGCGAACGAATCCGTCGAGTCAAGTTTGGAGAGAGTGAAGCGAATGATCTGCTCGGCCTTGTCAAGTTCCTCGGTGTACGTGCCAGAGGTATCAACCAGCATGAATACGCCGGTGTTTTTTGGCGCGGTCTCGCTGCCGCACGAAGCGAGCAGCGCACAGATCGTAGTCAGAATGAATTTCTTCACTGCCGTACCCTCCCCATCAACGCTTCTTTATCCGCTACTCGGTTCATTCGTTCCTCCAGCCACAGCGGCACGAACAGTGGAATGTCATAGACTTGTTTCAACAACACACCGAGATAGAGAAATACGTTGCCGAGTAGTCGCAAACTAAGGGACAACGCGCGCATGAACGAGATCGCGATCAGTCCGACGACGGTGCGCAGTGAATGCACGAATGTTTCCAGCGGTATCGCCACGAACGTCAATGCGAACGGCAGGATAAAGCCCATGCCCATTTGTGCGGCGGTTGTGATCCACATATATTCGCCGGTCGCAGTGGCACCCGCATCGCCACGCAATAGCGCGCTCGTTGCGAGCTCATCGTGCAGCAGCACCTCGCGCATGTAGGCAAGCCCTGCCTCAACACTAGCCAGCAGAAACAGGATCGAAAACGTAATCCAGATCATGCGTACGCGGGTCTTATCGGGCAACGCGCCAATCACCGGGAAGAGTCGCGTGATTCTGAGCGATTCCATGAGAAACAGGCCCATCGATATTTCCACCAGGATGATGACGAGTGCGGCAATATCAGCCGTACGGAAATTGCCGATGACGCTCGTGCCACCCACCATTTCCGCCATTGGCCTCGCGATCAGTGAGAAATTGATCGTCGCTCCGCCGATGGCGATGCACAGCACGAACGCCGAGACGAAAAAATTTACCAGCGAGGATGACGACAACACCGAGACCGCACGGTCCTGGCCGTGCACGATATCCTCGTACTCCTGCATATGGCGATCAATTGTTAGCGAACGACTCAGCAGACTATCGACACTCTTGCCGACTTTCGTCAGCGTTTGCTGAATTTGCCGCCACTCCGGCTGCATGTGACGCAGCAACTGGTGGCGCTTCGCGCTCGCCGCGTGATACGCCGTCATCGCTTCCTTTTGCGCCTTGAGCAAGGAGCGATGAATGTCGCTGAGTATGTTGCCGACGCTGTAGCGATCGTCCGACGCACTCATCTTCGCCACGGCTTCGACGGCTTTCACCCAACCGGGCGGATCCGGCGGCACGTCGACCGCTTGTTGGTGATCTTTCTCGATGGAATCAATGGACTCACTCAGAGCGCGATGCAGCGACGAATAGTTAGCGAGATCCTTGCGCACGGTCTCATTGATGCGATCGAACTCGCGCTCAATGATGCGTTCCTTGGCTTCACCGCCGGCGGCGAGCAGCACATCGCGATTGCGCGTCGAGAGGTTCTTCTCCGAACGCGATACGGCTTTGGATGCAATGCGAAAACTGCGGTGCAGGCCATGCGCGGCGGCATGAATGGTTCTATGGGCTGTGCTGCGGATGAGATAAAGCGCCGCAACGATCAGAATGATCCAGAGCATGGCCGAGACCGCTGGCCAAGGCGTAATGCCAAGCATAAAGCTCATGATGGTAACTCCGCTGTCGTAGTTGAAAACCGTAGACCGGTGGCTTTGCGAAGCGCCCTTTCGAGCGCCGTGCCTTTACATCTTCGTGTGGAGGGTATCACTGGGGAGAGGCGTGTATGCG
>JALHUQ010000113.1 GCA_022866645.1 Woeseiaceae bacterium
CAGCGCTCGCGGAAATTCCGGCGCGATCGTCGCGCAATTCTTTCAAGGGATGAGCGATTCCGCGGGCGAAATTACCCGCTTCACAACCTACACGTTCGGCAAGGCCGTCGCCATGGGCTCTGAATACGCCCATGACGCCCTATCGCAACCCAGAGAAGGAACTATTCTCTCTGTGATTGCTGCCTTTGCCGACAGTATCCGGCATCAGACCTCGGTGAATCCTGACAGCGAATTCGCTCCGGTCGTAAAAAAGGCCAGACAAGAGGTCGAGCTCGCGCTTGCCAATACACCGAATCAACTCGACGTGCTGCGAAAGGCCGGCGTCGTTGACGCGGGTGCGAAAGGATTTGCAGAACTCGTCGGCGGGCTGGTCGATTTTCTTGGCGATGGTATTGTGACCGCGATGCCTGAGACGGCCTTATTGGAAGATATTCAGGCACCTGTCGAGTTTTCGGCGGCAGACAACACATCGCACTACCGATACTGTACCGAATGCCTGGTCGTTGCAGCCGACATCAGTCGCCGCAAACTTCGTGAGGCTCTTTCGAAACTGGGTGATTCGCTGGTACTCGCAGGCAGCAAGCAGAAGGCGAAGATCCATATTCATGTCGACGATCCTGATGCGGTGTTTAGTGTTGCGCGGCAGTTCGGAGAACTTAGTGGTGAAAAAGCGGATGACATGCATCGTCAACAACACTCGACGCACGACTCGTCCAGATCGTTTGCCGTAATTACAGACTCAGGCGCAGATATATGTGACGACGATCTGGAACGGCTGGATATCCATATGGTTCCGTGTCGAATTCAGTTCGGCGACCGCGGCTATCTCGACAAAGTCAGCATCACAACGGAAGAGTTCTACCATGAGCTCGAAAACAACCCTCACCACCCGACAACTTCTCAACCGGCACCCGGGGACTTCCGCCGACAATTTCAGTTTCTGGCGAGCCACTTCAGCGACGTGCTATCGATCAACCTGACATCCCGGGCCAGTGGCACCTTTGAAGGAGCATTGTCGGCATCCAGGCGCAGTAACGCACCGGGGCGCATCCATGTGCTGGACTCACTCAATGCCTCGATGGGCCAGGGACAGCTCGTAGTCCTCGCCGCTAAGTGCGCGGCAGCCGGGAAAAGCATCGAGGAAACCTTGCGAATTGTTGAGGAACAAATCCCGAAGACCAGAACATTTGCACTGCTCAGGGACCTGCGTTATGCCGTGCGGGGCGGCAGACTGCCGCAATGGGTCAAGTGGATGGCGGACAGGGCACACCTGACGCCGATTCTTTGTGTCAAGCCGGATGGCCGTATCGCCCTTGGCGGTTGCCTGCTCGGCCACCGTAATCGAATTGCCAAATTCGCTCGCCATATCGCTGCACACTTAAAAGACGGCGAGGCGGTCGAAATTGGTATTGGGCAGGCCATTTGCCCCGAAGACGCTGAGCTTCTTGCAGCGGCGCTTCGAGAACGAGTACCGGTCATCGACAACATAAAAATTTGCAGCCTGGGTACTGGTCTCGGTGTGCACGGTGGACCGGGCAGCTTGATAGTCTCGACGAGGCCCGTGGCTTCAGCGAATGACCGCACCAGCGACGTCGATTAGGTCCGCGCCCTGATTGCGGGCGTTATTGACGCGTCGATCCACGGGCCAGGCACGCAACGCTGGCGTCTGGCCTGTTACCGCTTCAAGTGCGTCTTTAGAACCGGACATCCATACCTTGGCCGTATCGGGCTGCAGAATCACGGGCATGCGATGATGCAGCGGCTCCAGGAAGGGATTCGCGGCCGTCGTTATCAGCGTCGTTGTCTGCAGGGACTCACCACTTTCTTTGTCATTCCAGTTTTCCCACAATGCCGCCAGCGCGAACGGCCCGCCGCTCGCGAGTGAAATATAGTAGGGCGTTTTGACATCGCCATCCTGATGCCATTCGTAATACCCATCAGCAAGAACCAGGCATCGACGGTGTTTGAACGCGGCGCGATAGGAGGGTTTCTCGGCAACCGTCTCCGCGCGAGCATTGATCATTCGATTGCCAATTGACGGGTCTTTCGCCCAGAAAGGCACCAGACCCCAACGCAACATGACCAGCTCGCGTTGATGTTCGGGGTTTTCTCTAATTGCTGCGACGAACTGCGTCGGCGCGATGTTGTAGCGTGCCTCAACATCCAACGCTCCATCGACACCGAATAACGCTGCTGTTGCTTCGCTGGGTGAGTAAAAAGCGAAACGACCGCACATGTCAGTCGCGAATTCCTACGCCTCGTTCCATGAGGAAATAGCTGGCGGAAAAGAGCAACACAACAAACCCGATCAGGATCGTGTACGCATGCATAATGCTGATGTCCGATACACCGAGAATTCCATAACGGAAAGCATTGACCATGTAGAGTATCGGATTCGCCTTTGACACGCCCTGCCAGAACTCCGGCAGCATGGAGATTGAGTAGAAAACGCCGCCGAGATAAGTCAGTGGCGTGAGCACAAAAGTGGGCACGATTGAAATGTCGTCGAATTTTTTGGCGAACACTGCATTAATGAATCCCGCCAGCGAAAATACGATTGAAGACAATAAAACCACTGACACCATGATTAACGGATGGGCAACATGAAGGCGCGTGAAAAACAGGGCGATGATGGTCACGAGCGAGCCGACAAGCAGGCCGCGCAACACACCTCCGGCAACATGACCGATGATGATCGACGCATTCGACATTGGTGACACCAGCATTTCTTCGATGTGCCGGCCGAATTTCGCGCCGAAGAACGAGGACACAACGTTGCCATAGGAATTCGTAATGACGGACATCATGATCAGGCCCGGCGCGATGTATTGCATGTAGTCGAACCCTTCCATGGTACCGATGCGCCGCCCAATCAGGTTGCCGAATATGATGAAGTACAGCGTCATCGTGATCGCCGGGGGCACGATGGTCTGGATCCAGATTCTCAGCACCCGAATCATTTCCTTACGCACGACGGTGTATACGGCTACCAGATTCAGCGCGATATTCATGCGCGCTCCTCCGCGGTCTTATTGCTGTCGACCAGGCGCAGGAACAATTCTTCAAGCCGGTTGGCTTTATTGCGCATGCTTACCACCCTGAGACCGTGTTTATTCAGCTGCAGAAACAGGTCATTGATGTCGTGGTCAGGTCCCTTCTCGACTTCAAGTTCACAATCATCACGTAGCTTTGTCTCAAATCCGTCCAGTTGCGGTGCTTCCGTAATGTTTCCCGACAAACTGAGGATCAGGACCTCGCGCTGCAGCCTGCGTAACACGGTACTCATTTTCGCATCTTCGATGATCCTGCCATCATCGATGATGCCGATATGGCGACACAAAGATTCCGCCTCTTCCA
>JALHUQ010000114.1 GCA_022866645.1 Woeseiaceae bacterium
CAGATCTTCCCCAACGCCAACAGAATGCGAACGAACGAGGTTGGCCTGCAAGTGCGCCAGCTCGTCGTTGCTGATGCGGACCTGTGCCATTTGTCCGAAGCCCGTGTTCACGCCATAGACCTGCTTGCCACTGGCAACAACGTCGTTAATCAGTTCCTGCGCCTCGGTGATGCGGCGTTTCGCCTCATCGCCAAGTGATACTGTCAGCGGTGCCGCCCATGCCGTTCGCAGCACGTCGAGCGTGACCAGCTGATTGTCAATCATCAAATTCATTTAGGGTCTCCGGTCGACGCTTTTCGAATCATCGGCAGTTTGAGTCCAAATTCTTCCGCGCAGTCGATCGCGATATCGTAACCGGCATCTGCATGCCGCATCACACCGCTGGCGGGGTCGTTCCACAACACTCTGGCTATGCGCTTGTCTGCCTCGGCCGTGCCATCGCAGACGATGACCAAACCAGCGTGTTGTGAATAGCCCATGCCGACTCCACCACCGTGATGCAGCGATACCCAGGTTGCGCCGCCGGCCGTGCTTAACAACGCGTTGAGCAGCGGCCAATCGGAAACGGCATCACTGCCATCTTTCATGCTTTCAGTTTCGCGGTTGGGACTGGCGACGGATCCGCTGTCCAGATGGTCCCGGCCAATAACCACTGGCGCCTTCAGCTCACCGTTACGGACCATCTCATTAAACGCGAGTCCGAGGCGATCGCGTTGCCCCAGGCCGACCCAGCAAATTCTCGCCGGAAGCCCTTGAAACTGGATGCGCTCACGCGCCGCGTCCAGCCAGTTGTGCAGATGCGTGTCTTCGGGAATCAGTTCTTTGACCTTGGCGTCTGTTTTGTAAATATCTTCCGGGTCGCCGGACAGAGCCGCCCAGCGAAACGGACCGATGCCGCGGCAAAACAAGGGCCGAACGTACGCCGGTACGAATCCCGGAAAATCGAAAGCATTCTTGACGCCTTCATCGAAGGCTACCTGTCGAATGTTGTTGCCATAGTCAAAGGTAGGAATGCCCTGTTTCTGAAATGCCAGCATTGCTTTGACGTGCGTTGCCATCGACTTCACCGCTGCTGCAGCAACCGCGTCTGGATCGCTCTCGCGTTTTGCTATCCACTGCTTGACGCTCCATCCTGTCGGCAGGTAGCCGTTGGCAGGATCGTGAGCAGAGGTTTGATCCGTCACGGCGTCGGGTCTGATTCCCTGACGCACCATCTCCGGCAGTATCTCCGCCGCATTGCCCAGGAGACCCACGGATACGGCTCGTTTGTCGCGCACAGCCCGATCAATGATCTGCATGGCGTCCTGCAGATTCTCGGCACGCGTATCGAGATAGCCCGTCCTGAGGCGCATATCAATTCGATCGGACTGGCATTCGATCGCCAGCATCGAGGCGCCGGCCATGGTCGCGGCCAGCGGTTGTGCGCCACCCATGCCGCCGAGGCCCGCCGTCAATATCCAGCGACCGGCGAGATCGCCTTTATAATGCTGCCGCCCCATTTCTACGAATGTTTCGTAAGTGCCCTGCACGATGCCCTGGCTACCGATGTAGATCCAGGATCCCGCGGTCATCTGGCCATACATCATCAGGCCTTTCTTATCGAGTTCACGAAAGTGATCCCAGTTCGCCCAGGCCGGCACGAGATTCGAATTCGCGATCAGCACCCTGGGAGCGTCCGCATGCGTCCGAAACACGCCGACCGGCTTGCCCGATTGAACGAGCAGGGTCTCATCGGCTTCAAGATTCCGGAGTGACTCGACGATCGCGTCGAAGCACTCCCAGTTGCGCGCCGCTTTCCCGATGCCGCCGTAAACGACCAGATCATCGGGTCGCTCGGCGACCTCAGGATCGAGATTGTTCATCAGCATGCGCAGCGGCGCTTCCGTCAGCCAGCTCTTCGCCGAGAGCTTGGTACCGGTAGGCGATTTGATCACTCGTTTCATTACTGCAAGTTCTCCAGTTGAACGACATCTGCCGTTGCTGTTCTTGATGTTCCCGGCGGCGTGTAATGCCCCGTGAGCTCGTAGCGACTGCCCGGATGGTGGAGTCGCGCAAAAGTGACTGGTCGCCCGTGCGACCAGGTGCAACGTATG
>JALHUQ010000115.1 GCA_022866645.1 Woeseiaceae bacterium
ATACTAATAGCGTCTGTCAGCGACTTCATTAAGCTAGCGCTAGCCCGCAATTCCGCGGTGCAACGATAGCGGAAGAACAACATGCGAAAACTTTTAGGATTGCTAGCGATCATGGCCGTCGGCCCGGTCGCAATTGCCGACGACGACCAACAAGGTTGGGAATTCCTGCTGACGCCTTATCTGTGGTTGCCGACGATCGGTGGCGACTTGAACTACGATCTTCCGCCGGGTGGCGGCGGAGCGCCCAGCATCGATGTCGGGCCTACCGACTGGCTGGATCTGCTGAACGGAGCATTTCTCATCAATGGCGAGATGAGAAAGGGCCGATTCTCGATATTCACAGATTTTGTTTACCTTGGCCTTGAATCGGACAATGACAAGGTCAAGTCAGTTCAAATCGGCGACGTAATTCCCGTCGATATCGCCGTCAACCTGAGCACGAAAACCGAATTCGACGGCCTGAGCTGGACGCTGGCGGCTGGCTACACAGTGCAGAAGACGGAGACTTCATCCATGGATCTGTTTACCGGCGTGCGCTACTTCGGCACCGACGCATCAACGAGCTGGAACCTGAGCGTCGACATCACAGGTCCGGGCGGCGGTGTTGTTCTGCCGGCACAAGGAAGTATCGGCAAGGAAGCCGATCTCTGGGACGGAATTGTCGGCGTGCGCGGCCGACTGGGGATCGGTGCGAGCAAATGGTCGGTGCCCTATTATGCGGACGTCGGAACCGGATCGAGTGACCTCACGTGGCAGGCGATGACCGGGCTGACTTACAGCTATGGCTGGGGCGACCTGATGTTCGTGTTCCGTCACCTCGAATATGACGAGGGACAGGATGGCCTGCTCGAAGGCTTCAGTTTCAGTGGCCCGGCATTCGGCGCCCGATTTCGCTTCTGAAATAAGGGCACAGTCTACTTACTTTCCTGGAAGCGGATCTGAGCCCTCCCGGTACATTCGTCGGCTATTCTCGCTCGAGCGCTTTTATCCCGGCGAAGCACTCGATCGAAGTTACTTTCGTGGCACCGGGTTTGGATTTCCGGCAACGAATGGATAATACGAGAAGTAGATGGGGACGCTTGTCCTGACGGTTTCCTCCATGTTCTTTCTTTTCTTGTCTGTAATTCGCCCGATACCGACGGCCTCCCACACAAGCTGACGACGCTTGTTGTCGATAATGTCAACGTTGTAAGTGCCTTCCGTGTATTGCGAAACGTTCGTTTCCGTTGCGTAACCGTAGCCACCCCATCCACCGTAGCCGTAGGCGCCACCACGGTAGCCGTAATAGCCGCCCGTCATCGCAGGTGACGTGGTTACACTAATCTTGTCATCGAGTCTGGCACCAAAATTGACGAGTAAGTCAGGATTATCCGACTTGGTATAACCGCGGTTTTCCATTTCAACGGTAACGGCTTGAATAACGAACTGGGTAAAAAGGCTGTCGTAACCTTCGTAATCCGGACCGGCTCCCTCGACGAAATTGTAGGTGTTGTAGGCACCGAAATCGGCGCCACGATCGTAATCCGAGCGTATATCGGGACCGCTGGCGCAACCAGCCATAGAAAGCGCAGACAGTAATAGAAGAAGTTTGCCAAATTGCTTTAGCGGTTGTTGCGAATACATTTCGTGATCTCCTTTGTTCTCTAATGTCGAATGATGCACACAAAGTGGCACCAGATACATACCGGCGATAAAACCGAGATGTACTTCGGCGTATCCTTCAGTCAGTCGGCTGCTATTCACCGACTGTATCGGCGAGGGCCTTCTTGCAGCTGTCGCCTACTTTATCTGGATGCTCGTCAAGACACGCGAGAATTCTGCCCTCTCCCAGTTCAATACCGCCGCAAAGGGAATCGATTTCGGTCGCGCACTCCTTGGCAACGTAGTTAATTGCCATTGCTAACTCTTCGAGCAAACTGGCAGCTTTGTAGAAAGCGTATTCACACTGGCCAGAAATTTTATCCTCGTGCGCCGCCATACAATGCAACAACCGGCCGTTACCGGGCGTAACATCGCTGCAGTAATTCGTCAGTTCGGTTTCACAGGATTTAACCAGGTAGTCGACCAATGCGTCTTGTGCAAAAGCGCTGGGCCCTGCCAGAAACGCAGCTGCAATCATCACCAAACCCAGTTTCGTTTTCATTTTTTTATTCCTCTGATACTTGATTAATATTGGCAGAACCATGCGCTCGTTGTTGCCTTTCCGCATTCGACCGGAGTATACAGGGACGCGACTTCTGAAATCAAAAATAGGGTAATCGGCGGCGGCAAGCACCCTGCCCAACTCATTTACAGCGCTTGATGATCTGTCGCTCGACGTCTTTAGGCTCATCGATCAATGCGTAGAAATCGTCGATATAGCGGACGATACTTTGCGAGGCGATCTTTGTGTTCGATTAGAAATGCGTATCGCACTTGCCCTTGTTTGCTTTCCTCGGTGTTCACATAGGTGACACGCAGCAGGCGTACGCGAAAAGTACAATGGCGACTGGGCGATTTAGAAGACGCATTCGTTCGCCACAAACAGCTCAATCGGGCGTGCGAGCCGGCAGGAAATCGCTCGATCCGCTGCCCAGTGCGCGAATCTTTTTCACGGCGTCCTTGAGCGAAACATCAAGCGGCTCGATACGATCCGCAGACATGACGTACAGGGAGCCGGCCCAGGGATCCGGAGCGCCTGGAATGAACACGAGCACCTTCCCGTCCGGCAGGCTTTCAACTTTGAAAGCAATCTGTGACGCGTCATCGAAGCTGGCGAGTACCGGCGTCAACGACTTGTCGTCCTCAACTCCAGCCACGCTCGATGTCATGCTCTTGATAAAGGTGTAACCGGGGATCGAGTAGAGAAAGCGGGACTCCAGCGAATTAATGTACCTGACGACGACGCTACTGCGCGCGACCAACCCGGCCATGAAACAGACCACGACAATAACGGCGACAGCCAACAGGTCGGCAATGGCGAAACCGATGACTCTGTCCATCGGGAACCACGCAGTCAACGGCGTGGCCAGCCTGGCCAGAACATTGACGATTTTGCCGAGAATTATTACGAGCACGGCAATAGGGACGAGAAAAACGACGCCGCCGATCATAGTCACTTTGATGAAATTCATAAGGAAGCTCCGTCGATCTGTTCGCGTATGTCGCCGTGCATCACCGGATAGCCAAGATTAATCCAGCCGTAGATACCCTCGTAAAGAACCGCGGTCTTTTTATAGTCACGCTTTCTCAATTCTTGAACCACCCATTCGGCCGCGGCGCGCGGGCAGGAACAATACGCGACCACCATGACGTCTTTGGGAAGATCAACAACGATGGCGTCAAAATCCGAGTAATAAGGCAAGGTGAACGAACCTTCGATATGCGCCGTCTGCCACACGGACGTCACGCGGGTATCGAGCAGCATCATTTTCCGTTTTTCCTGCAAGGCCTTGTACAGATCAGCCGCTGACACGTAGAGATCATCAGTCAATTCAAAATCGGGGTCTTCACCGTCCTTGTTAATCACGTACTGATCGGGCGTCGGCAATTCTCGAAGTACCGTTTGTGGTGCATTCCAGCCGCTCGCCCGACTCCGAATAAACGCAGTGATGCCGTCAATATCGGCTGCCGACAGTTTTTCCGAAAACGCGATCATCTCGGTACCGTCGCGGCCATGCTGAATTGCATAGCGGAGGAATTCATCGGAATTGTAAGCCAGCGCAGACGGATTGCCGATAGCCGGCGCGGTCACGCCTTCGCCATTTTCGCCATGGCACAACGAGCATTCCTGTTGGTAAAGAATCTCGCCGCGCTCAATATCTCCCAGCACGGCCTCGGTTGAAATCGCAACGCGTACCGCGCCCGATTGTTCGAACAACCAGTAGGTCAAATCCCAGGTTTCATCCAAGGTCAGCGGCCCGCCCACTTCGTCGAGATAACCGCCCATGGCCGTACCCTGGCGACCATAGGACAGCGTCCTCAGCACGGCATGTGGTATGCCAGACTCAAACAGACTCTTGCTGCGCAACGACGGCGCATGATCGTTCACGTAACCCTGCCGCTCGGCGCCATGGCACAAGACACAATATTTTTCGTAATTAGCCGCAGCCACCTCGCTCTGCTCTGCCGTCAAAGTCCTGATCGGGGACGGACCTTCCTCTTCGGTCTCTTCGGCTATTGCCGCCATTGGTGCGGCTAACACGAGCAGATAGAGCAGCGCATTAGACGGGCGTAAAACGTTTGCCAAGTTGATATCCCCTTTTGAATAATTCCGTTTGATTTTCTCTCCGCAGAAAATAGTCAACGGCGCTCGACGGTCATTCCCGGCAGCATACCGATATGCGGCTGTCCAACCAAGCTGTCGCTATTTGACAGCTACCGTATTCTTGCCAGGCCTCGCTTGCCTGTGCCGGTCAGTTGGATTTCGGTGCACTCGCCGAGATCAGTTCGACCTCGAACACCAGCGTGCGGTGTGCCAATGGTCCGCGGTCGCCATAGGCCAGCTCAGGCGGTATGACCAGTTCGATCGTGCCGCCCTCCTTGATCAATTGCAGGCCCTCGGTCCAGCCCTTGATGACACCGTTCAGGGGGACGCTGACTCCGTCGCCGCTGTCGAAAGGATTCCCATTGGTCAGGCTGCCGCGGTAGTTCACCGTGACCTGATCAGTCGCTGCCGGGTTCTTGCCGGCACCCGGCTCTATGATCCGGTATTGCAGGCCGCTATCGGTAACGTTCACGCCCGCCTTGCCTGCATTCTCTGCCATATAGGCCTTGCCCTGCTCGATGAACAGCAGCTCGGTCTCCATGTTCCTGGTGCGCTGGATTTCGGTCACCTTGCGCTTCAGTTCCATGAGGGTGGCGTGCATCTCGTCAGGTCGCATGAGCGGCGTGCTGCCCGACAGCGCGTCCTCGATGCCTTTGATGATGGCCTGGGCATCCATCTCCACACCCTGGCGTTTGAAGTCGCCACCAATCTGATAGCCCAGGCTGTAATTGATCTTGGCCGTCTCACTGTCCAGCGCCAGCTTTTCCTCGGCATGGGCGATGCCCACGCTGACGGTTCCGGCCAACAAGGCCAGAGTGCTGGTAATTTTTGCGATTGTCCTGAATCTCATTGCACTTGCTCCCGACTTCCGGTCTTGAATTTCTACGTAAGCCTGCCGCTTGAAAAAAGGGCCGCCCAAAGGCGGCCCGGTTTAGTCGTGATTGTTATTCTACAGCATCCGGTCGCGCTCCTTATCGAGCGACAAGGCCCTGGCATCCGTTGGCATCCGGGTCGCCGACACAATAAGGGACCATCATCTCGTTATCCTCGTGCTCCACGATATGGCAGTGCCACACGTACAGCCCTTCCTTATCGAAAGTGGCGTTCAGGCGAGTGACCTCGCCCGGATAGGTGATGACTGTGTCCTTCCAGCCGGCCTCCGAGGGCAAGGGCGCGTTCGGACCCAACAAGGTCCCGTCCACGTCGAAAGCCTCACGGTTCATGACCTTGAACTTCACCAGGTGCAAGTGAATCGGGTGGGCATCAGCCGTCCAGTTCCACAACTCCCAGGTCTCGGTGGTGTTCACGGCCGGATTCGTGTTGATGGGGTCGGCCCAGAACTGCGCGGTGCCACCGCCGGATCCGTTGGTACCGAGCACCGCGGCCTTAGGCGCGAATGGCAACGACCCGACAGCGTAGTTGTCGCTATCGACGCAGTTGCCCTCGCCATCGGGCGTGGCGGCTGGATCCAGGCTGATCGCACCTGTAACAGTGTCGACATCGACGCAGATCACCGCGGACTCTTCCTCCAGCAGCGCCAAATCTTGCGGATCGTCGCGCAGCACGCCATCTGCCGCCGGGTCGAGCGGATCGGGCAGGGTCAGGGCCACCAGCGAAGGATCGCTGGCTGCGTTGGGGTTGGGATTGCCCAACGCGTC
>JALHUQ010000116.1 GCA_022866645.1 Woeseiaceae bacterium
ATTACTGAATCGAACGGATCAAGTTCGATGGCGTCCGTGTGCGGAACCAGCCTCGCGCTGATGGACGCTGGCGTTCCTTTGAAAGCACCGGTAGCCGGTGTTGCTATGGGCCTCGTTAAGGAAGGTGATCAATTCGCCGTCCTGACCGATATCCTGGGTGACGAGGATCATCTCGGTGACATGGACTTTAAGGTAGCCGGCACCGCCGGCGGCGTTACTGCTCTGCAAATGGACATCAAGATTCAGGGTATTACTCGCGAAATCATGAGCAACGCGCTTGATCAGGCGCGCGATGCACGTCTGCACATTCTGGGTGAAATGAACAAGGTTCTCAGCGAGTCTCGCAGCGAAATGTCTGAGTGGGCTCCGACCATCATCACCATGAGGATTGATCCTGAGAAGATTCGCGATGTTATCGGCAAGGGTGGCTCAGTTATACGAGCGATCACAGAAGAAACCGGCGCATCTGTTGATATCGATAACGACGGCACGGTGCGTATTGCATCGGTTGATGGCGCATCCGGCAAGGAAGCGTTTCGTCGCATCGAAATGATCACCGCGGATGTTGAAGTCGGTCGAATCTATGACGGTAAGGTCGCGCGTTTGATGGACTTCGGTGCTTTCGTCACCATTCTGCCGGGCAAAGACGGTCTCGTTCACATCTCGCAGATATCAAACGAACGTGTCGAGAAAGTCAGCGACAAACTGACGGAAGGTGACGACGTTCGGGTCAAGGTTCTTGAGGTTGACCGCCAAGGTCGGGTGCGACTGTCGATGAAGGATGTTGACGCCGCCGTATAACCACGTTTCAGAAGTCAATGAAGGGCCGAATTGCCAAAGCAGTTCGGCCTTTTTTTATAGCCCTGGCCTTGATGCATAGGATTCCAGAAACTCGATAATTCTGCCGGGCAAATAGAACTTCGGTCGCCAGGGACTTCCGCCGCAAACAAAACCGACGTGACCGCCATTTTCTGAAATCTCAAGTGTTACCTGATCTGATAGTTTGTCCGCGGCCGGAATTACCGCAGGTGACATGAATGGATCGTCGAGCGCATTAATGATCAAGGTTGGACGTTCTATTTTGTCGAGAAAATGGGTTGCGCTACAGCGGTCATAGTAGTCCTGCATGCCAGCGAATCCGTGCAGCGGGGCCGTAACGGCATCGTCGAATTCGGCGAAAGTTTTTGCGCTCATGGCTTTTTGCCAATCAAAGGCAGCGGTGTGGCGGTCGAACTTTTGCGTCACAGAATTCTTCATGCGTTTCAGTAAGTAGTACTGATAACTCTTTGAAAAACCGTTATTTAATGCTTCCGCGCAAACGTGAAGATTCAGTGGGGCGCAAACGGCTGCCGCGGCCGCGAGCGGCGTCTCGGATTTTGATTCACCAAGGTACTTCAGGAGCACATTTCCGCCCAATGAGTAGCCAACGGCGAGCACTGGCCCGGGGTTTCCCAACGCCTCCCGCTGCCCGTGCAGCTCGCGGAGAAAGTGCCTCAAATCGTTAGTTTCACCCGCGTGGTATCGACGGGGTAAACGGTTTCGATAGTCACCGCAGTCGCGAAAATGCAACACACACGAACGCCAACCGCGTTCAAGTACGGCTTCCATCAACATTCGAGCGTAGGACGATTCAGCCGATCCTTCGAGACCGTGCAATATGACCAGCAACGGCGCCGCGTCGGGCAACGAATCACCCTCTACCACCCAGTCAACCGCAGTAACATCGCCATCCGGCAGCTCTAATGTTTCCCGCCGCAATAGTGGTCTTGATCGCCAGGCCCAGGGAAAACTGGGATACATCGTTTGAGCGTGGGCATTTCGCAGCCAACGCGGCGCCCTGAAGCGGCTATTTATCACCTGAGTTTTGCGTGCTTCGGAAGTCATTGTCGCGATTTTGCCACGTTTGCTGAACAAAAGTTGAAGGCAAAAAAAATGGCCCTCCGCTTGCGCGGAGGGCCTGCCGTGGAGTGTTTACCCTTCAGGCTATTGCAACAGGGGGCGGGGGAGCGTATCCCTGTTGCATCCTTCAAACTATGGCAGACAGGCGATGTTGTCAAGCCGTTTTGACTATCGATTTTTGTCCGGAAAGTTTTCCAAGTTGCCAGTTTTCAACTGCCCATAACCAGACTTTGGACACCGAATCTCGCGCCAGCTTTTTGGGTGGAGAAAGCCGCAATGCGATCAGCGCATCAATGAGCGTTGCCTCGACGTTGTGCAGCGGAATGCCCGGTGCGCCTGTCGATTTGCTCAGCTTGTCGCCGTTCGGATGCGTTATCACGGGGATGTGCGCATAGCTCGGAGTTCTGTAGTCCAGCGTGTGCTGCAGCCAGATTTGTCGTGGTGTTGAATCCAGGAGATCGATGCCACGGACGACCTCGGTTACCCCTTGAATTTCATCGTCGACGACGACAGCGAGGTGATACGCGATAAGTCCATCGCGGCGTCGAATAACGAAGTCACCTGATTCGGTTTCAAGGCATTGGGACACACGACCCTGTATTGCATCGACGAAGGCGATTTCGGAGTTGTTGGTTCTTATTCGAATCGCGGATTCGCCCGCTTCGCATCCGTCGCGACAGGTTCCGGGATAGATGATGCCCAATTCGCCACGTCGAGCTTCAGCGAGACTGGCTCGCGAACAACGGCACCGGTATGCGAGATTCTTGTCGATCAACGAAGCGAGGGCCGCGCTGTGTGCTTCGTGCCCGGAACTTTGAAAGCGAATGTCGCCGTCCCATTCGAAACCGTAACGTTCCAGCGCGTGAACTATCTCGCTTGTCGCACCGGGCTGCTCACGCGGCGGATCGATGTCTTCGATGCGTAGCAACCACTGGCCGTTATTGGCCCGCGCCTGCAAGTAGCTCGCGGATGCTGCTACCAGCGACCCGAAATGAAGTGGGCCGGTTGGCGACGGCGCGAACCGCCCAACATAGGGTATCGGTTCGCGCGTCGGCATCAAGAGATCGGGTTAACGATACCGGTCATCTCTGTCGCGGTATTGTCTTTCCGACAATTCGCGGCGTTCCTGCGCCTCCAGACTCAGTGTAGCGACAGGTCGAGCTTCCAGACGCTTGAGACCAATTTCCTCTCCCGTCTCGTCACAATACCCGTAGCTGCCATCATCAAGTCGCGACAACGCTGACTCGATCTTCCGTAGCAACTTACGCTCGCGATCTCGAGTTCTGAGTTCGAGTCCGAACTCCGATTCCTGGGTAGCGCGATCGTTCGGATCAGGAAAATTCGCCGCTTCGTCCTGCATGTGGTGCACAGTACGATCGACTTCAAACATCAGCTCGTTCTTCCACGCTTTCAGAATGCGGCGGAAATGCTCGAGCTGTTCAGCGCTCATGTACTCCTCGCCGCGGGCGGGTTTGTAAGGCGCAATACCGTGAATGGGACCGGATAGCGGGTCCCCAGATCCAGCCCGACGAACCGGCGCTGGTTTCCGTGGCGGTACCTTTTTCACGACAGCTTTGGGGGCAGGCGCTGCTTTTTTGCTGGATGTCTTCCTGGAGGCCTTGGGTTTCGCAATGGGCTTCTTCTTGCTCACCTTCTTCTTGGTGGCAGTCTTTTTTGCAGGAGCTTTTTTCTTCGCGGCGCTTTTGTTAATGACCTTCTTCCTTGAGGGTGCCTTCTTCTTGCTTACCTTCTTCTTGCTTACCTTTTTCTTGCTTACCTTTTTCTTGCTCACCTTCTTCTTAGAGACAGCCGTCTTGCTGACCTTTGTCTTGGTCACAGGCTTTTTCGCAGTAACCTTCTTGCGAGACGTGCTTGCATTCTTTCGCTTCTTACTTGCGACTTTCTTTGCGGGCATTATTGACTCCTGCCGGGGAAAGAAAAGGCCGGGATTATACATGGCCTGAGGCAGTAGGGAAGCTCTATTTTTTTGCAGCGAATTGGGGCCTCGAAATAGCACGGAACACCGCGACAGCACTGGGCTTGGACGAGAACTCTATTTTTCGCCGACAAATGTTTTATAGCCGGGTTTTATCGTCAACTTTCCATTACACTAACCCCATTTGACGGGATAGTGGTCTGAACAAGCAATGCGATTAAGCAAGATAAAGCTCGCTGGCTTCAAGTCCTTCGTCGACCCCACAACGATTACGTTTCCGAGCAGCCTGGTTGGTGTGGTTGGTCCCAATGGTTGTGGCAAGTCGAACGTAATTGATGCTGTGCGATGGGTAATGGGCGAAAGCTCAGCCAGTCGTCTGCGCGGCGACTCCATTACGGATGTCATCTTCAATGGCTCGAGCACCAGAAAACCCGTCGGCGCAGCGTCCGTTGAATTGTTATTCGACAATAGTGACACGACGCTCGAAGGGCAGTACGCCAAGTACGCAGAAATCGCAATACGCCGGGAAGTCAGTCGTGACGGTATCTCAAACTACTTTCTGAACGGCGCCAAATGCCGCCGCAAGGACATTACCGGCGTTTTTCTTGGAACAGGTTTGGGTCCACGTAGCTACTCAATCATCGAGCAGGGGATGATTTCGCGCCTGATTGAGGCCAAACCGGAGGACATGCGAGTCTTCCTCGAAGAAGCCGCAGGCATTTCAAAATACAAAGAGCGACGTCGTGAGACGTCAAGTCGCATTAAGCACACGAGGGAAAACCTCGATCGATTGCTCGATGTTCTGGATGAAGTTGAGAAACAGATCAAGCATCTCGACCGGCAGGCCAAAACCGCCGAACGCTACAGCCGCTATAAGAACGATGAGCGCCGGACCGCGGCCGAATTGCTCGCTCTGCACACCAAGGACCTCGACGATCGCGCCAGGCATGCAGGCGCACGACTCGCTGAACGAAAGACCAGCCTTGAGGCTGCCATCGCGAAACAACGCAGCCTTGAAGCGGCGCTCGAGGCAACGCGTGTTCGCCAAACCGAACGCAGCGATGAATTCAACGCTGTTCAAGGTCGTTATTACAAAGTCGGATCGGAGATCGCCCGCCTTGAGCAGTCTATCGAACACGCGCGTGAGTTGCGTGATCGGCAGCAAAAGGATCTTGAGCTTGCCATTGACGGCGCGAAGGAAATCGCGGGCCATATCGATCACGATGAGACCGAGATCGAGCAGCTGGAACTGACGCTGAGCGAACTCGTGCCGGGATTGGAGCAGGCTCGTCAAAGCGAACTTGCATCGGCTGCTTCGTTGCAACGAGCAGAAGATGCACTGTCTGAATGGCAACGTCATTGGGACGAGCACTCCGGAAAATTCAGCGAAGCGTTGCAGGCACAGAGTGTTGAAAGTACTCGTTCAGAACAGCTCGAATCGCGTTTGCTAAGTTTTTCGGAGCGCCGCAAGAAAATAGCGGAAGCAGAAGTCGTTGCCAGTCCGGAAGCACTGAAAGTCACGCATGACGAGTTTGCTGAGAAAGAACTTCGAAAGCGTCAGGCGAGGGACGAGTTTGACCGGCACCTGACGGATATCGCTGACAAGATTCGCAAGTTGCGAGAGCAGGATCGAAAACTGACGCATCTTGTCGATGAACGACATACGACATTACAAGATGCCAAAGGCAAGTACGCCTCACTGGAGGCTTTGCAACAGGCTGCTTTGGGTGGGGCTGACGACGGAATTCAGGGTTGGCTTCAGGGAGCCGGCCTCGAGCAGAATCATCGAGTTGCACAGAAACTGGATGTCGAGAGCGGCTGGGAAAAGGCCGTCGAAACCGTCCTCGGAGATTACCTGCAGGCTATTTGCGTCAGCGACATTACGCCGGTTACTGAAAACATCGGCAAATTGAAGACCGGCGAGATCACAATATTCAGGGATCAGTCAAAAGACGGCGATTCTGTGCAGACAGAGAATACGCTCGCAGCAAAAACCAGCGGAGCACCCGCGGCTGCCGTAGAGATTCTTTCCCGAGTAAGAGTCGCGGAATCTCTTGGCCAGGCCCTCAGTATTCGCGAGACACTATCCGACGGTGCATCGGTGGTCACCGCTGACGGAGTCTGGCTCGGCAAGAATTGGCTGCGTGTGTCTCGAGATAAGGAAGGCAAAGCAGGCATATTGGCGCGCGAGCACCAAATGAGACGACTCAAGTCGGATGTCCGGGAACTGCAAGCTCGCCATGACAGCGCCAGGAAATTGCTGAACGACGGTCGCATGCGATTGACGCAATTCGAAGAACGTCGTGAAGCGCTGCAGCGTGACGCATCGTCACTGCTTAACGAATATTCCGAGGTGAAGGCAGCGCTTGATTCCGCTCGTTACAGGATGGATCAGGCGAATGCGCGCAAGGTTGCGCTCACAGAAGAATCTGGCGAACTGGACTCCGAGCGGATTTCTGCGGAGGACGAGCTACGCGAGTCGCAACGCGTTCGCGTATTAGCGAGTGACGCATTGGAGCGCCTCAATGCCGAGAAGAAAGATCTGGAACTGCGGCGCGAAGAGCTGCGGGCAGAACTTCAGCGCGTACGTGCGCAGTCGGCTGAAGATCGACAAAGCGTCCAGAATATTGCTATTCAATTTGAAAGCAGACGTACCAGTAAAGAATCGGCGGCGCAAAACCTTGAGCGCATGAGACGTCAATTAGCACAATTTCGGACGCGCGAGACAGAAATTCTCAGCCAGCTGGAAAACAGCCAAACGCCGTTGGCGGGGAACAAAGAGAAGCTCGCGATTCAACTTGAGAATCGTCTTGTTGTAGAGGCGGAGCTTTCAACGGCGCGGCAAATCGTTGAGAAGGTCGAAAGTGAATTGCGGGAACTCGACCAGTCGCGTATGCAAATCGATCAGTCCGTTGATGAGGCGCGGTCCATGGTCAGTGAAGCCGAAATGGCTACTCAGGAACTCAAGGTTCGCCGGGAAGGGTATACCGATCAACTGGCGCATACGAACTTCGAGCTTGAGCCGTTACTGGACGAGATGGACGCAGCGGCGACTATTGAATCCTGGGAAGCGAAACTTGAGAGCGTTCGAAGTCGGATTGATCGCCTCGGCCCGATAAATCTTGCCGCAATTGATGAATTCAAAGAGCAGTCGGAACGAAAAGAATATCTTGATGCTCAACTTGCAGATTTGAATGAGGCTCTGACAACTCTCGAAGGCGCCATTCGCAAGATTGACCGTGAAACCCGGACTCGATTCCGCGAAACATTCGACAACGTGAACGATGGATTCAAGCTCCTGTTTCCGAAACTATTCGGCGGCGGGCACGCCTATCTGGAATTGACCGGGGATGACTTGCTGACAACAGGTATTACGGTAATGGCTCGGCCTCCCGGCAAGCGAAACAGTACGATCCATTTGTTGTCCGGTGGCGAGAAAGCGCTGACCGCCGTTGCGCTGGTGTTCGCAATATTCGAGCTGAATCCTGCGCCATTTTGCATGCTTGACGAGGTTGACGCACCGTTGGACGATGCTAACGTCGGACGTTTTTGCAATATCGTGAGAGAGATGTCGGAAAAAGTGCAGTTCGTGTTCATCACTCACAACAAGGTGACGATGGAACTGGCTCGTCAACTGTCCGGTGTAACAATGCAGGAGCCCGGTGTGTCACGACTGGTATCGGTCGACCTCGACGCTGCGGTGAAAATGGCGGCAAGTTAGCCGGCATTGGTGAGTACGAAAGATGGACGGTCTGCGTTGGTTGCTGTTGTTATTTGGACTCCTGGTGATCGCCGGTGTCTATCTTTATAGCCGCAGAGAAAAGACGCCCTCGAGCACGAACCCTGGGGCAGATCGGGTCGCGCCGAGCCTCGACGGCGAGCCGACGGAAGATCAGGAAGCAGACCCCACAACGACGATAGTTGATGGCGAGGACGATGATGCGATTAGCCATTTCGCAGCGGATACGCCGCAGAAAATTGTGACGGTCCGAATTGTTGCGCGAGACAAAAAGTCCTTTCCGGGTGATGAACTGATTCTGAGCATGCGTGGTATTGGACTTCGTCACGGCAAGTTCGGAATTTTTCATCGTTACGACGGTAACGACGAAAGCGAATCAATTTTCAGCGCGGCCAGTCTCGTCGAACCGGGAAGTTTCGACTTGCAGAATATCAAGGAGCAGGTGATTCCGGGCATTAGTTTGTTTCTGGTTTTGCCGGGACCGATTGACAGCGTTGAGGCGTTCGACTTGATGCTGGCTGCGGCAAGGACGCTGACGCAATCGCTGAATGGTGAACTTCTTGATGAGTCTGGCAGCACTCTGAGCATTCAACGCGAGCGCTATTTGCGTGAAGAAATCATTCAGTTTCAACACAAATTTCTGGTGTCCTGACTAAGGCCGGTCCGACGCTGATGTCTGTGTCCATTGCTACACGCAAGAAAGCCGAGTCTCTTCGAGACCAGATTCGACATCATAACCACCGCTACCATGTACTGGACGATCCGGAGATCCCGGACGCCGAGTACGATCGGCTCCTGCGCGAACTAGTGGCACTGGAAGCGGAACACGCTGAGCTTGTGTCGGCTGATTCACCAACTCAGCGAGTTGGTGACACGCCGCTGTCCGCGTTCGGCACTGTGCAACACGAGCTGCCAATGCTCTCGCTGGGCAATGCCTTCAGCGAAGACGAACTTCGGGACTTTCATCGACGAGTTCTCGATCGGCTCGAACTCGACGATCAGGCGGAGCTGATTTACGCGGCCGAACCAAAACTTGATGGGGCCGCTGTCAGCCTGATGTACGAAAATGGAGTTCTGGCTCGGGGAGCAACTCGTGGAGATGGGACGAAGGGCGAAGACATTACGCACAACGTTCGGACGATTGAAGCAGTCCCGTTGAGGCTGATAGGCAAGGGATATCCGGCTCGCCTGGAAGTTCGTGGTGAAGTATTCATGCCAAAGGCGGGATTCGAGGCGTACAACGCCAAGGCGCGGGCTGCCGGCGAAAAAACCTTCGTCAATCCTCGCAACGCCGCCGCTGGAAGTCTGAGGCAGCTGGACCCGAAACTGACGGCCGAGCGCCCACTGGACATGTATGCGTACTCGATAGGCGTAGCTGCCGGCGGACATCTCCCGACACGACACAGCGAGATTATTGACCGGCTGCGAGATTGGGGAATCAAGGTCTGCCCGGAACGATGCGTGGTGAATGGTGTTGAGGGCTGCCTTGCGTTTTACAGGAGCATGGGCGAGCGTCGCAATGAGTTGAGTTATGAGATGGATGGCGTTGTTTACAAGGTTGATAGCCTGCAGATGCAAGCTGAGCTCGGATTTGTTTCGCGGGCACCTCGCTGGGCTATCGCTCACAAATTTCCGGCCCAGGAAGAGCTCACGGTCGTCGAGGATGTCGAGTTTCAGGTTGGACGCACGGGTGCAGTGACGCCTGTCGCGCGGCTGAAGCCTGTCTTTGTGGGTGGTGTGACCGTTAGCAATGCGACATTGCACAATATCGAAGAGCTACACCGAAAAGATGTGCGTATCGGTGACACAGTCATCGTTCGCAGGGCAGGGGATGTGATTCCGGAAGTTGCAAGCGTGATTCTCGATCGCCGACCAAAGGGTACGCGACGTATTCAGCTGCCGAAAAACTGTCCCGTGTGTAATTCGCATGTTGTGCGCGAAGAGGGTGAGGCCGTTGCGCGATGTACGGCTGGAGTGTTCTGCGCCGCACAACGGACCGAAGCACTAAAGCATTTCGTTTCACGACGCGCACTCGATATCGAGGGGTTCGGCGCGAAGTTAGTTGAGCAGCTGGTTGCGACTGATCGTCTCAAGACGCCCGCAGATATCTTTCAGTTAAGCAGCGGGGAGCTTGCTGAGCTGGATCGCATGGGAAAGAAGTCTGCAGACAACTTGATGCGATCGATCCAGGCGAGCAAGTCAACCACCTTGGCTCGATTTCTCTTCGCGCTGGGCATACGAGAAGTTGGTGAGGCAACTGCGGCTAGCATCGCAGCTCACTTCGGCAGTTTGGACAATGTGGTGGCTGCGACAGAGCAGGACTTGCAAAGCGTCAGGGATGTCGGGCCGGTTGTTGCAACTCGAGTAAAGTCGTTTTTCGCCGAGGCACACAATCTGGAGGTCATTGCCCGATTACGGGAATACGGCGTCGTCTGGCCCGAATCGGACCCGATTGAGGCGACGGAGGACGGTGTGTTATTCGGAAAGACGTTCGTTATCACGGGCACATTGCCGACCATGACACGCGATGCGGCAAAGGATTTGATTCAATCGGCAGCTGGGAAAGTTACCAGCAGCATTTCAGCGAAAACGGACTATCTCGTGGCTGGGGAAAAGGCTGGATCCAAGTTATCGAAAGCGGAAAAACTCAAAGTTGCCATCCTTGACGAGGCCGCTCTCCTGGACCTCATTTCCAGATAAACACCCTGACA